>NZ_JAHLZE010000037.1 GCF_020148105.1 Methanobrevibacter sp. TMH8 | reverse complement strand
TTCAACCAAACCACTTTTCCTAATACCTTCAGCTATTATGAATCCACCAATCATTAAAAACAAAATGGGATTAGCAAAACCAATGGCCACATTCTGAAAAGTTGCAATACCCAATATAGGCTGCATAAACAAAATAATAATGGAAGTGGCTGCTAAATGAAGAGCTTCACTTACCCACATAATAATTGCAAATACCAATAATGCTAATGCCATATGTCCAGCATAACTAAGACCTGGAAGTGGGATTAACATTATAATTATAGCTACAATTATAGCTAAAGGCAACCCTATTCTTTTAAAGTCCATAACTTTTTCCTCAAAGGATTATTTAGCCCTATAATCAATTGAAAAACTGATAAAAGCTAATTACAAAGTTTTATATTTATATTTAAATGAATAAACTAATTTATTAATGATAAAACATTATTATTATGTATCTATAATTGATAAAAATAATAATATTATCAACTAGAAACTATTTACTTTAAAGTATATAAACTTAGCTAAATAAACAAAAAGTAACCTATAGTATATAAAAAAACATCAATAGTATATTAATATTGTATAATACTAAACTTTTTTCTTCAAAAATAAAGAATAACCCTATATTTTCAAAATAGCACAAAATCAAAGATTTTAAAATTCAAAATAATAAAAATTTTTTAATAATACTAAATTTAATTATTTCATAAACTATTATATTATAGTAAATTATTATTTTATACTAACTTATTATTTTATATATGAACATTAATTTCTATAAGTTTTTATAAAATTAATAATTTTTATTCACTATAAATTAATAGTAATATAAAAATACCTTATATTTTTAGAATTAATACCCTATAAATTAATATTTATATATAAAATTAAAATGTTATTATTAATAAAATAAAATCTGATTTCTTAAATCCGATTTTTTCCTAAAGATTCATTATAAATTAAGAATTATAAAATGGAAAATTTTATATATGATAACAAATAATGTATATTTGTATCTAATTTTATAGATTCTTTATTGTATTGCGGTGTTAGTCCAGCCTGGTTAAGACTCTGGCCTGCCACGTCAGTGACCCGGGTTCAAATCCCGGACGCCGCATTGCGGCTGTAGTATAGTCTGGTTAGTACTTGGGCCTTCCAAGCCTACAGCCCGGGTTCAAATCCCGGCAGCCGCACTTCATTTTTAATATATTTCTATTTTTAATGTTATTTATCTAATAATTATCAAATTATTCTTCTTTTTATTAAATATTTTTATAATTATAAAAAAATAGATAAAAATTATAAAAAATATAATATTATCAAATTATTCTTCTTTTTATCAAATATTTTTATAATTATAAAAAAATAGATAAAAATTATAAAAAATATAATAAAAATATAAACTTAAAAATTAAATAAATAGATAAATAGATAATTCTGAATTAAATCCAGAATTATCATAAAGTCTTTTTTTTCAATTATTTCCTTTTTCTAATGCTTACAACAGAAAATATAGCAAATAATATGGCTAAAACAATAGCCACAGGAATACCTGTGTTCTTCATTGCTGCAGATACAGTTGGATTATCCAAGCTAGATGAAGAGACAGCATCTTTAGAATTTTTTGGATCAATTGTTAGAGTTTTACTAGAGTCATTAGAGTTATTTTCTTTTTGATCTGATTTGTCTCCATCTGTTTCATTAGTTGTATTAGTTGTATTGGTTTCAGTTCCATTTGGGCTAAATGGTGGACTATAAGCTTTTATGAATTCAATTGTAAAATCAACAAATTCATCATCTGCTAAAGAACTGATTATATGTTTATCTCCAGCTTTGCCATTAGTGAAATATTCTGATAATATAGTCAACCTAGTATCTCCACTATTAAAAATATTTACACCAAAACTATCGATCTCAAAATAAGGCAATAACATTTTGTAATGTTCAACAAGCTGGTTTAGTATTAGATAAATATCAATACTAACTGGAGTTCCTTCAACGAAGTAAGCATTTTCGCCAGTTTTAGTAGTAATATAATCATTAACTGATATTGCAATAACATACCAGTTATCAAGAGTTAAACTCTTACCAACACTAGTATCATTAATAAAAGAATCAATGATATTCTTTCCCCACCAGTTGAGATTTGCATTAGTATTGTTTCCTTCATTAATTAGTCCAAATTCACTGTTTTTGTAGATTCTATTGTAGTTAATGGTAGAATAATTTGCATTGCCATCAACCCAAATACCAACAACATTGTTTAGTAAGTTATTAGATAGTACTTTGTTATTGTTACCATGAAGATAAATACCTATATTATTATTAGTAATATTGTTAGATGAAATATTTAAATCATCAGTCAACCAAGTTCGTATCCCATAATATAAATTGCTAATATCATTATTGTATATTTTATTGTTAATATACTTAGTAGAATCATAGATAAGGATTCCTGCATTGTTATCATTTGCATCTGAGGAACTTATAATGTTGTTATAGATTTCATTAGTTTCAACCAACTTTCCATTTATAATCCAAATACCAGCAGTAGTATATAAATTACCACTATTATTTGTATCAAATTTTATATTATTAGAATATATTTTATTGCCTTTAACAACTGTATCAGGAGTGTTGGTCATATATATTCCACCACTATTATTATAAGCATTACCAGATTTGATTCTGATATTGTTCTTTGAAATATCATTGTTACTGGATTCTTTTTGGCCTGAAACAACAATAGCAGTTCCTCGAGATTCAATGTTATTATTAGTTATTTTGTTGTTTATAATTGAACCATTTTTATTAGCTGATGTTACAAGAGAAATTCCATTCCGATTATTAGCCTTATTTTTTATGGTGTTGTGGGAAATTGTATTATCTTTAATAAACCCATTAGATTTTCCATTAGAAATACTAACTCCTGCACCATTATTTGAATCAATATAATTATTTGAAATATTGTTTCCGATAATGTCACCATCAGCTAAATTAGATATAGAAATACCTGCTACTGAACCATCCGAATTAACACTACCATTATTGATTATATTATTATCACTAATAGTATTATTAGTATAGTTTCCACCACTTAAAATGATACCTCTAGAATACTGAGTATTCGTAGTGATAGTATTGTTACTGAAATTAGAATTATTTGCACCAACAACAGAATTACCAGCATTATCATTATAAATGTAGATTCCATTTGTTGTTACATTTATTATATTATCGGTAATATTAGCTCCATCTAAATTTACTAGCCTTCCGTAAATACCATTAGTATAATTAGATATATTAAAACCAGATAATGTAAATGATGTAGTATTACTCAAAATATTGAATGCATTGCCTGTACCTTTTCCAACAATGTTAACTCCAGTTTTAGCTATTATATTCAAGTTTTTGGTAATATTCAAATTTAAAATTTGATTATAAATTCCAGATTCAAAAATTATATTGTCAAAAACATTAGCATTTTCAATAGCAGATTGGATAGTTTCAAGAGACATAGAGTCTGTAATAGTAACATTATTTGCTGCAGAAACAGAGGAGACTCCTATAAAAATTGTCATGATTAAAAAAACCATTAATAGGATCTTTTTAATGTATTAACCCCCTATAATTTAAATTCAACCACATATCTTTATAACTTAACAAAATTATTTAATAATCTTAAGAAAAGTTATATAGTACATTTATACATAATTGAAAGTTCAAAATTAGATTTAAACCCCCCAATATAATTTAATCCAATTAATCAAAAACTTGATTAACCCATGATTAAATTATGCAATTATGAAAATTATTAATTATATCTATCTAATTGACGAATAACTAAATCAAACTATTTATTTATTGTTAAAAAAAAGTTTTACCTAGATAGATTCTAGATAAATTTTAGAGGGATTTTAGAAAGATTTTAGAGGGATTTTAGAAAGATTTTATTATGATGAATAATTGTTTCTAAGAAATTTGTGTAAATTAGAGTGTAATTTTTAATAGATTATTATCGTTTTAGTCAAATTATTAGTCTAAGCTAATATAACTATTCTATAGACAAATATTTTATAGATTACAAATAATCTATATTAATAACATGTATTATATAATATTTATTAACATATAAATTTTTCGAAATAAAAATAAATAATTGATATTTATTCGAGAATAAATTATAAATAATATTATAATTTATTAAAATATTACCGATTTATATAAATTCTATACACTTAGTTAAAATGAATAAACTAAAAATTTTTAATTTTTTTTTGAAAAATTAATAATCAACAAAATATAGAAAAAAATAGCTTAATATGGAAAAAAATAGCTTAATATAGAAAAAAATAGCTTAATATAGAAAAAAATATAGAAAAAAATAGCTCAATATGAGAAAAAAATAGAAAAAAATAGAAAATTAAAAAAAGAAATAAAAAATAAAAGATATTAAAATTACATCATAGGAGGCATTCCGCCCATAGCAGCAGGATCCATACCACCCATATCAGGTGCGCCACCGCCAACAGATGCAATTACATCATCTATTCTTAAAATCATTTCAGCTGCTTCAGAAGCAGACTGGATAGCTTGTTTTTTAACACGTTTAGGTTCTATTACACCAGCTTCTTTCATGTCAGTAACATTTCCTTCAAAGACATTTAGTCCCATATAAGGAGAGTTTTCATGAGAAGCTCTAAGATCCACTAGTGAATCAATACTATCAAGACCAGCATTTTCAGCTAAAGTTTTAGGAACAACTTCTAAAGATTCTGCAAATGCAGTTACAGCTAATTGTTCTCTTCCACTAATAGATTCAGCATAGTCTTTTAATTTTTTTGCCATTTCTATTTCTGGAGCTCCACCACCAGCTACAACTTTACCATCTTCAACAGTAGCAGAAACTACACCAATAGCATCTTCGATAGCTCTTTGGATTTCATCTACAACATGTTTAGTACTTCCTCTTACGAGTAAAGTTACAGCTTTAGCTTCTTTACATTTTTCTACAAAGATCATATCTTCGCCAGATATTTTCTTCTCAGTTACTTCTCCAGCAGAACCTAAATCTTCAGGAGATAAATCATCAATATTAGATACAACAGTAGCACCAGTAGCTTTAGCTAATTTTTCAATATCGGATTTTTTGACTCTTCTTACAGCCATGATTCCTTCTTTAGCTAAGTAATGTTGTGCTAAATCATCAATACCTTTTTGTGCAAATAATACATCTGCACCAGAATCTGCGATTTTAGCTACCATATCTTTAACCATATTCTCTTCTTGTTCAATGAAAGCTTGCATTTGAGCAGGGTCAGTGATACTGATTTCTGCATCCATTTCAGTTTCTTTTACTTCAATTGGAGAGTTGATTAAAGCTATTTTTGCGTCAGTTAATTCTTTAGGCATTCCAGGATGTACTCTTTCTTTGTCTATGATTACACCTTGAACTAAGGTAGATTCATCTACAGTAGCACCTTCTTTCTTCTCAATTTTAATATGATCAGATTCGACTTCACCATTTTCAGCTACTTGTTGAACTGCTTCTACTACGAGATTAGCTAATGGTTCACGAGCTTTTTCAGTTCCTTTACCAGTCATTGCAGTCATAGCTACTTTAACTAAAGTATCTTTTCCAACATCATCAATAGAAATATCTTCTAATATTTCTTGAGCTTTTTCAGCTGCTTGTCTGTAACCCATAGCTATGATGGTTGGGTGAATATCCATGTCTAATAAGGATTCAGATTTTTTAAGGAGTTCTCCAGCAATAATAACTGCAGTAGTAGTTCCATCCCCTACTTCATCTTCTTGGGTTTTAGCTACTTCTACAAGCATTTTAGCTGCAGGATGTTCGATATCCATCTCTTTTAAGATAGTTACACCATCATTAGTAACAACAATATCTCCGAGTCCATCTACAAGCATTTTGTCCATACCTTTTGGACCGAGTGTAGTTCTTACGGTTTCAGCTAAAACTTTTCCAGCTAAAATATTATTTCTTTGAGCATCTCTGCCTAAAATTCTATTAGTACCTTCTGGTAAAACTAAAATAGGTTGTCCTTGGCCATTTGCCATTTAAATCACCTCATAATTTATAGATTATTTATTTTAAAATTTAATATTAAATGTCTAATAGACATTTAATGTGTATTATATATTAATATATAATACAATTAATAGTTATTTAATAAAAATATCTTTTGTAACAAGCATGCCATTATTAATGGAAAAAGAAGATAATTTCTAAAAAAAATGCTGATTTAAAAGATATTAAAAATTTATTAAATTTTCTATTATTTTAATATTTTAATAAATTTCACAATATAAAGTGGGTTTGAGGTTATATATAAATTTTACTATTTTACTAATATTAATTTAATATATATTTTATTTTATTATCTATTTTATATCTTTAATCAATATATTTACAAAATTAATTTTAATATATTAACTAATTATTATTCATTAATTTTATAACATAATTTATATAGGATTTAAATATTTTTAAATATTAGTTAAATATTATCTTAATATCATTTTTCACTAGTTTTAAGTTTTACAAAATAATTAATAATATTTTTTTATTATCATGTATTTTAAATAAATATTTTTTTATTAATTTTAAATATTTTATACAATATTTTATATCTATATTTTATATCTATATTTGAAAATTTTTAATAATATAAAAAACATATCAATATTATTTAATAACAATAAATATCATATGATAATATGATAAAAGGTAAAAACATGAATTATATAGATTTAAGCCATAAAATGATAGATAAAATGGATGTTTATCCCGGAGATCCTGAATTTAGATTAAAAGAAATTACAACAAATGACGAAGATTATTCTCTTTTTAAAATAAGTGGAGGATTGCATACAGGAACACATATTGATGCACCTTATCATTATATTCCTAATGGTAAAAAAGTATCTGATTTAGATATTAAAAATCTTGTTGGAAAAGCTAGTATAATAAAAATGAAAAATGATGTTGATATTATAAATAAATGTATCAAAATTGATGATGTTAAAATAGAAAAACAACTGGAAAACATAGCTATTTTAAACACAGGATGGTTCAAACATTGGAACAATGATATATACTTCAATGAAAATCCTTATATCTCCAAAGAATTAGCTAAACTATTAATAGAAAGTGAAATTTCTGGAATAGCTATTGATACATGTTCAGTAGACAAAGTAGGTCAAAATCATATCCATAAAATGTTTCTTAAAAATGATATTTGGATTGTTGAAAACTTAACTAATATGGACCAATTAACAAAAGATAAATATTATTCTTATTTTATTCCAATGAATATTGATGCAGAAGCTTCTTATGTTAGGTCTTTTGTTGAATATTAAAATAAAAAATAATAAATTATAATGAATCAACTATATAGATTAAAAAAGTTAAAATATAAGTTAAAAAAAGTAAAGAAGTAAAAAGATAAAAAAATAAAAATGTAAAAAGCTGAAAAATAAAAAGAAATAATCAAAATAATTAATATAAAACTTTATATTTTCTATTTTTTATCTGTTTTAATCCAATTACCATCAGGAATATTCTTAGGATCTTCAGGTTTTAAATATCCTTTACGTTCTAAACCTTTTATAATATTAGAGATATTATTATAAGAAATATCTTTAAAAGCAATTTCACGAATATATGTATGGATATCTTGAGAAGTCATAGGTTTATCTGGGATTAAATAGTAAATTTGAGATTGGAAAGAAGTCAAATCTTTTTTTGGTGAAGAAGTTAGCTTTTTATAATTATTTTTAATTGTTTCTAACTCTTTATTAACTTCTTTACAAGACTTAAGCTCATTTTTCAATTTTTTTATTTCATTTTTATTAGCTTTTTCAATCTTTTTAATTTCGTTAGATTGAGTTTTAGACACATTATTTTGGATATTATTTAATGAACTTTGATTTGAAGCTGAATTTGGTGATTCTTGATATTTATTAGAAAGATCTTTATTTAAATCAGAAAACAAACCTTTTATCTCTTCTAATTTTTTAATTTTAGTATCTTTACGATTAATTTCTTCTTTTAATTTATTATATTCTTCTTTAGAAATATTATTATCTTTAATTTTCCTTAATTCTAGTTTTTTATCATCCAGATCTTCAGTTAAAGATTTAATTTTATTATCTTTTTCTAAAATTTTATCAAGAGCAGATTGAAGTTTAGAATTGATTTCTTCTAATTCTTTACTCCTATATTGTTTAATATCATTTTGAAGAGAAGATTTAATTTCTTCAAAAGAAGATTGTATTTGTTCAAGTTCTTCTATTCTTTTGTCTTTTCCATCTAAACGATTTTCATAAGCTATTTTAACTTCTTCAAAAGATGCTTGTATTTCTTCAAGTTCTTTGATTCTATTATCTTTACCTTCAATCTCTTTTTTCAGAGATTTAAGAACCTCTTCATCAACAGCAGCTGCTTTTAAAACTTTTATTTCATTATCTTTAGAATCAATTTCCCTTTGAAGTTCTAAAAGATTATCTTTGCTGGCTATATTATTTTCTAAATCTTTAATTTTCTCTTTATAAGATTTAATTTCATCGATAAGAGATTTTATCTCTTTATCTTTTTCAACTACAGTAGCTAATGAGGATTTAAGTTTTTCATTATGTTCTTTAAGTTCTTGGGTTTTGAAATTATTTAAATCCTTTTCAAGAGCTACCTTAATATCATCAAAGGAGTTTTTGAAATTACTAAGATCTTTGATTTTGTTTTCTTGAGTTTGAATTATATTCTCTTTGTTATTAAGAGAAGTCTCTAAATTATTTAAATCAACCTTAAGATTAGCTATCTCTGCTTGTTTCTCATTAATGATAATTTCTAGTTTTTCAGCCCGATCATCATTTTCTAAGAGACTTTTTTCCTTTTCAAGGTTCATTAAATTCATTTTCAACTCATTAATCTCTAATAAACAAGATTTAACAAGATTCTGTAAACGAGCCTTATCCTCATCATTTCCTACCATAATATCCCCAAACCAATCTTAAATATCCTCAAATCAATCTTAAAATATATTTATACAACTAATATCTTATGATAAATAAATATAATTAATAATAGAATATTAATTATTTCCTATTTAATATATAGAATCTATAAAGATATATAGAAATTATATCTATTTAAATAGTAAATTAAGATTTTCAATAATATCCATGTTAAAATCCCCACATGATTCATGAATAAAAACTTAATACTATTCTATTATATGATTTACTAGTATTTAAGTATTGGTATAAATTAGTGGATTATAAAATATTAGTAATGATAAAACAAAGAATAATTTAAGAAAAAAATTAAAAATAAATTGAAAATATAATCTAAATAGAATAAAATAAAATGAAATTATAAAAAATGAAAATAAAATTATAAAAAATAAGAATAATATTATAATAAAAATAAATTAAAATTAATTAAAATTAATTAAAATAAAATAAAAAATGAAATATAAATTAATACACAAGTGTAAATTAATAAATAGATTCCATTATAATCTCTAAACTTAATATTTAAAACTTAATCTCTAAAACTATAAAATGGTTTTATTAATTAATTCTGCATTAAGAATTGAAGCTCCAGCAGCTCCTCTAACAGTATTATGACCAACTAGAACATATTTAAAACTATTATTAAATACAGGATCTTTTCTAAGTCTACCTACTGTTACTGCCATTCCACCATCAGCATTCCTATCCATTCTTGGTTGAGGCCTATCATCTTCCTCTTTAATAATTACAGGGTTTTTCGGAGCAGAATATAAATCAAGGTCTTGAGGAATTGATTTGAAGTTTGCCATATCATTTTTAATGTCATCAAGAGATATATCTTGATCTAATTCAATGAAAACAGCTTCAGTATGGCCATCAACAATAGCTACCCTATGACAAGAAGCAGTTAATCCAAAGTTAGCTGGAGTAACATCTAATCCATCAAGAGTTCCAAGTAAGTGAAGAGTTTCACTTTCCATTTTTTCTTCTTCACCACCAATATATGGAACTAAATTATCTACAATAGCCATAGATGGAACACCATCATATCCAGCTCCAGAAACAGCTTGCATTGTGGAAACATAAACTCTATTTATATCATAATTGTCATAAATTGGTTTTAAAGTTAAAGTAAGAGCTATAGTACTACAATTAGGATTAGTTACAATAAATCCATCCCATCCTCTATTTTTTTGTTGAGTTTCTATGATATCAAGAAATTCAGGATTGACTTCAGGAATAACAAGAGGAACATCTTTTTCCATCCTCATAGCACTTGCATTAGAAGCAACAATAAAATTTTCAGCTAATTTTGGTTCTACTTTTGCTGCAAACTCAGTTGGAAGTGAAGAAAATAATATATCCACATCATTATCAATTGCAGAAGGATCAGTTTCACTAACAACAATATCCTTTACAGACTCAGGCATAGCATCATCGAGATACCATGTTGTAGCATCTTCATATCTTTTACCAGCAGAGCGTGAAGAAGCAGCTAACGCTGTTAAATCAAAATCAGGGTGTTTATCCAATAACTGAATAAATCTCTGTCCTACCATCCCAGTTGCACCAAGTACTCCTACATTTACCATTTTATCACCAAAATTTTTTATTTAATACCTAAAACATCAGCCATATCATTGACTTTGCCAGGTTCACCATTCATTATAAATCTTAAAGCTCTCATTACTCCAGCAATGAAAACTTCTCTTGTATGGGCCCTATGAGTTATTTCTAAACGTTCTCCCTCACCAACAAACATCACAGTGTGATCACCAACTATATCTCCACCACGAATAGCATGAAGCCCTATTTCTTCTTTAGTTCTTTCACCAACAATTCCTTCTCTTCCAAAAACACCTATTTCATTGGTTTGTCTATTAAGTGTTTCAGCTATTACCTCAAATGCAGTCATTGCTGTTCCAGAAGGAGCATCTTTCTTTTTATTATGATGAGCTTCAATAATTTCAATATCAAAGTCATTTAAAATAGGAGCTAAATCACGTAATACTTTAAAGAAAACATTTACACCAATAGCCATATTTGAAGAAATAACAGCTTTAACATTAGTTTCTTTAACAATATTAGCTATTTCACTAGATTGTTCATCAGTGAAACCAGTTGTCCCAACTATAACATTAACACCGATTGAAGTTGCTATTTTTATTGTTTCAAATGCAGCGCTAGCTATAGTAAAATCTACTAAAACATCTGGTTTAGTTTCTTTTAAAACTTTTTCAAGGTTTTCAGCACCATTAGTTGTAACACCTATATTTCCAATACCAATAACTTCCCCAATATCCTTACCTTCAAGAGTAGAATTAGGTATTTCAATAGCAGCTACTACTTCAATATCTTCTTGTTCAAGAATTTTTTTAATAATTCCAGAGCCCATTCTTCCAGCAGCTCCAGTTACAGCAACTTTTAACATTTAAAAACTCCTAATTTTTATTTATATAATATTTTAATAATAAATTATTATAATATGATTTATTTATATAATAAATATTATAAATTTTATAATATTTTAAAATTATTTATAAATTATTTTATATAATTTTTTTATATAAAATACTATATTCAATTTATTAATATAATATTTTAAAATCTCTTAATTAATAAACTACATAATTTAATTTACTTATATAATTATTTATAATTTTTTAATTAAAAAATTTTTAAAATATATAACAAATATCATTATAACTTTATTAAATATATTTATAAATATTATTTATTTTATATATTTTTATTTTATCTAAAAAATCCGATAGATCTTCTATGTTAAAATTTATATTTTTATTTCATCTAAAAAATCCGATAGATCTTCTATGTTAAAATTTATATTTTTATTTCATCTAAAAAATCCGATAAATCTTCTATGTTAAAATTTATATTTTTATTTCATCTAAAAAATCCGATAAATCTTCTATGTTAAAATTTATATTTTTATTTCATCTAAAAAATCCGATAGATCTTCTATGTTAAAATTTATATTTTTATTTCATCTAAAAAATCCGATAGATCTTCTATGTTAAAATTTATATTTTTATTTTTTCTAAAAAAATCTTTCGAGATTCAAGGAAAATCTCGGATTTATATTTTTATTTTTTCTAAAAAAATCTTTCGAGATTCAAGAAAAATCTCGAAGTTTCATTAACATTATTAAAATTTAATTAATATTAACCAACTTATCAAAATCTTTAGATTTTATATAAATTCTTTTAGTTTTATTTACAGCTATTGGCTCAATAAAACCTTTTTTTACAAGTCCTGCTAAATCAGCTCTTGCTGTGAAATTCGAAACAGAAAATCTCTTTTCAATCTCTTTAACAGTGAAAACAATATCTGGATTTTCATATACTTTTTTAATTAAGTATCCTTGTCTTTCATTAACTCCTAATTTATTAATCATTTGAAGAATTGATATTTTTTCCTCTTCTTTTATCCCCACATAGTTTTTAAATGATTTAAAAGCTTTTTTTATTGTTTTTAAATTATATATAATAAAATAATTCAAGTCATTATCATCATTTTCAGTATAAAGATATGCTTTTTCATATTGAGATTTTGATTTAGCAATAATTTTTGAAATTGATAAATATTGAATAAATCCATAACCATTTTTCAACATATACCAATAAAAAAGAGAACGAGCCGTTCTTCCATTTCCATCAACAAATGGGTGTATCCAAGCAATCATAAAATGAATAATAATTCCTTTAATAATAGGGTGAATAGATTTATCATCAGAATTAAAAAAATTAGATAAATCATCAATCAAATTTGGTATTTCTTTAAAATCAGGAGGTATATGTACAGCTTCTCTTGAATGCCTATTAAATATATTTATATCATTATTGGTTCTGAAAGTTCCTTCTTCTTGATCATTATCTAAAGTTTTATTAGTAATTAATTTATGAATCTTTAAAAGATTTTCAGAATTTAAATCTTGATCTTTATTTTCTCTAATATATTCAATTGTATGATAATTATTAATTATCATTTGCTCTGATGAATCTTTTGGTTTTGTTTCTTTTAGTAGCATTTCTTTAGCTATTTTATGTGTTGTGGTAGCTCCTTCAATTTTGCTACTTGAAATAGCTTCTTCCATAAGAGAATTCATAAAATAATGCTTTTTATCATTTTGAGAAATGAAATCAGAAGGAGAAATATCTTCTCGAAGATTAATATCAAAGTAATGTAATAATTCTAAAAAGTTCTCAGTGATAAAGTAATTAAATTTATATTTTCCAAAGGATAGTATAGAATAGTTAATAAATCGACTTAATTTAACAATACTCCAAAGTTTTTTAGGAGACAAACTTTTTGGAGATTTATATTTAACTTTATTCCAGTAATAATAGTTGTTGTTAATGTATTTAACTAATGAAAATATTTTTTTATCTTTAAAATAAGAAATATGTTTATTATTTAACTTTATTTCTGGAGGCACCTCTATCATATTATAATATTTTTTTTTAAAATATAAAAATCTTTCGATATTCAAGAAAAATCTCGAAGTTTCAAGAAATAATTATATTTTTTTCATATATATTCTTCTAAAATTTTAAAAAATTAGGAATAAAAAATAAAATACTATAACAAATATATGAAAAAAGAGAAAAAAGGAAAAAATAAAATTAAAAGATAAGAATTAAAATTAAAAATAAAATATAAAAAATAAAATATAGAAAATAAAATATAGAAAATAAGAATTAAAATATAATAATAAAATATAATAATAAAAATCAGATTAGTTCTAGGTCTTTTAAGACATTTTGAACTTTTATCCTATTTTCATCTTTTAAAGGAGCAAGAGGCAATCTTATATCTCCAGAAGGACGATTTAACATTTTTAAAGCTTCTTTAGTAGGAACCGGATTGCTTTCAATAAACAATACTTTCATTAGATCATAAAGTTCATAATGTAAGTCCATGGCTATTTCATAGCTACCATCTAAGCAATTGTTAACCATCTGGCTCATTCTTAATGGATCAACATTAGCTACTACACTAATAACACCTTTTGCACCAAGTGACATCATAGGAAGTGTTAGATCATCATTTCCAGAAAGGATTGAAAATTTATCATCTAAACCAGCTTTTTGAAGTGTTTTTTGAGTTTTAGAAAGTTTATCTAAATCAGGATTAGCTTCTTTAATAGCTACAACATTATCAAGTTCAGCTACAGAAACTATTGTTTCAACATCAATATCAGTACCAGTACGAGAAGGAACATTATAAACAACAATAGGAATATCTGAATTATTATTCATAGTTTTATAATGCTCAATAAGTCCATGTGGTTGTGGTTTATTGTAATAAGGAGTTATTACAAGAGCCATGTCTGCTCCAGCCCTTTCAGCATATTGAACCAATTCTAATGCATCCCCAGTTGAGTTACTTCCTGCACCAGCTATAGTAGCTACTCTACCATCAACTTCTTCAACCAATATATCTATCAATTTTTTTTGTTCAGGAATAGTAATAGTAGCTGATTCACCAGTTGTTCCTGCAGCTAATAGACCATCCACACCGTTTTCAATTAAAAAGTTAATATTTTCTCTATACCCTTCTTCATCAACTTCATTATCTTCTGTAAATGGTGTAATCATAGCTACAGCCGTACCTTCAAAGTTCATATTTTTCCTCCATTATTTTTTTATCTATTTTCCTTTATTATTTTTATTATCTTTTATCATATGTTATTATTTTTCCTTTATTATCTTTTATATTATATGTTATTATCTGTTATTATCCTTATTATCTGTTATTTTTGCTTATATTAATTAATATAATATATTATAAATTATTATTCTAAAACATTTTTAACAAGTTCAAATGCTTTTTCTCCATCTTCCCATTCAACAAAAATAACAACAGCTGTTTGTGAAGAAGATATTTCTACAATATTTATGTGGTTATTTCTAAGAGGATCAGTAATATCTGATATTATCCCAGGAGTTTCAATAAAATCCGGGCTAACTAACGTCAGCATAGCTATTTCCTTGCCAAGTGAAAGTGAACTAAGTTCTTCAGAATCAATTACCAAATCATGTAATAAATGATAAGCATTGACAGCATCTTTCTTATTTACGAATATAGTCACAGAATTCTGACCTGCTGAAATGCCAAATATATTAATACTACTTTCAGCTAAAATTGAGGTTAATTTAGAAAGAAGACCAGGTCTTTTAAGCATTCCATCTCCAACAATAGCTACTACAGATATTGGTTCTGGATATAACATAGTAGTTTTCATCATCTCTCCGTCATAAGGCCCTACAATTGAAGTCCCTTTACTTGAAAGATCTCCATTTTCGTGACTAATAATTTTTGCACTAATTACAGGATCTTTATATTTCAATGCATGAGGATGAAGAACTTGTGCTCCATGAGTAGCTAAATCCCTCATTTCTTCTACAGATATTTTATCCAATTTTTTTGCTTTTTGGATTTTATTGGGGTCTGTGCTCATCACACCATCAACATCAGTAACGATAATTACTTCATCAGCATTTAAACAATGTCCAAGAAGGAAAGCAGTAATGTCACTTCCACCCCTGCCAAGAGTAGTAATTTCTCCATGAGGACCTTTACCTAAAAATCCACAAACAACAGGAATAATTCCTTGATCTAAAATTTTCATCAATTCTTTACTCATTAATTCAGAAGCTGAAAAATCAATTTTAGCTTCAAGAAGATTATTATCAGTGATAAGTGGCCATTCATCACAGTAAGGATCAATATATTCTGATTTTACTCCAAGAGATTCAATTACAGAGGACATAACTCTAACACTAGTCATCTCACCCATAGACAATATTTCAGCCATTTGTTTATCAGTAACATTTGATTCAACAGAATCATCAACTATCTTTATAAGGTCGTCAGTTGTCTTGTTAATTGCAGATACTACTACAACTACCTTATTACCTTTCATATATTCATTAACAACTGATTGAGCTGCTTTTCTTATTTTTTTGCCATTTCCTATTGAAGTTCCACCGAACTTAGCTATTATTAGTTCCACTAGCTTCACAACCTTTTATTTATTTTTTATTAATATACTATCATGAAAATTCATTAATATGACCATCAAAATGATTTAATATTTAAAATTATAATTTAAAATTCATAAAATTCATAAATTCTTAACTATATTTCATAGATTCTTAATTATTATATACATAAGTATGATGATTTAAATTTTTATACCGTTCATAATTATGAAAATTATTATTAATATAATTAGCTATTGTATTTAAGATATAGTTTTTTAAAAGAAATAATTTTAGATACAAGAAATATTTTGAAAAATATTCAAAGTGAAAATAACATGATTTAACTAAAATAAGCTAAATATAAAAATTTATAGAATAAAATGAACTAAAATTTAACATAAAATGAAAAAAAGAAAATAAAAAATGAAAAAAGATAAAAATCACTGAATCTTAAAATGTAAAAATAAAAATAGATGAAATAATATAGCAATTAGCTTAATAAAATAATTCTAGTTTTAATTAAAATAACTATAATTTCAACAAAGATAATTACTAACAGATTTTAACAAAAATATTGTTAGCTATAGTCATTGGAAGTTCTATTTTTGATCCATTTACAAAAATATCTAAAGAATCGTCTTCTTTATTTGATTTATCAATTTGAACTGGGACTCCAATAGCTATTCCTAAAGACATTAATTTTTTTAAAATATTTGTGTCGCCTCTAATAAATGAAATTTCAGCTTTTTCATTAGAATATAAATCAGGAATAGCAATTAAATTTGCTTTTCTTATGCCGATTTCTTCAATATCATTTTTATCATTAATACAATCCCCACAAGATGAAAAATCAAAATCACATGGAGGAATTGGTTTATCATCTGGACAAAAATCAGGATGTTCTAAAATATGACACATAGATCTTTCTGCTTCATCCGATAATGAATGCTCCATATTACAAGCTTGAATATGAACATTTTCTGGTTTTACTTTTAATATGTCTTTTAAAAACTTTTCAAGAATCCTGTGTTTTCTTGTAATTTTTTGAGCTATTTTAAATCCTTCATCAGATAAATTAGCTCCTTTATATGGAATATAATTAATGTATCCTAAATCTTCCAATTTTTTTAACATCTGAGTAACACTGCCAGGAGCTATATCTAAATTCTTAGAAATTGTAGTAGTGGAAACATAATTTCTTTTATCCCCATACTTATATAAAACCTCTAAATATTCTTCTATATTTTCACTTAGCTCTTTATTTGCCATGAAAACCACCGCTAATATTTATAATTAGGTGAAATAAATAAAATCCATTTATTATTTTTAATATCCTTATTGAATTTATAATTCTTATTTATAATTCTTATTTATTATTAAATATAAAATTTAATACCCTTATTGAATAATTTAATATTTTATTGAAAAATATATATTTAATGAATTAAATTTCATTAATTAATAAATTTAGTATAAATTCTTATTTTCTTATACTTTCTTATGAAATAAAGCTTCATTTTATTATAAATTTAATATTTTATTATAAAAATTATTTTTTCTTAATATATTTTTATATAATATGAATATATATGAATGATATAATATAAAAAGTTTTGGTTTACCTAAAATTTATATAAAAATTAGAAAATAGAAATAAAAATTAGAATATAAAAATAAAAAGTAGAATATAAAGTAAAATATGAAGTAGAATATAAAATAAAATATAAAAAATTAAAATAAACCGAATATAAGAAAATTGAGAAAATAAAAAACAAAAAATAATAAAAAAATAATAAAAATAAATAAAAAGTTACCTATAAATCATCTAAAGTAGATGTATCTCCTAAATCTTCTCCATCTTCTTTAGCTTTAAGGATTCTTCTCATTATTTTTCCACTTTTTGTTTTTGGGAGAGAATCAACAGGAACCATTTCACCAAGAACCGCTACAGGTCCAAGAGCATGTCGAACATGTCGTTTTAATTCTTCTCTAAGTGTGGACTTATATCCTTCTTTAAATGGCATATCTAAATCATAGCCTTTATTAAGAATTAAGAAAGCTTTGATTAATTGTCCCTTAACAGGATCCTCTTTACCAATAACAGCTGTTTCATTAACAGAAGGATGACTATTAAAAGCACTTTCAACTTCAACAGCACCTATTCTATGACCAGCTATTTTTAAAACATCATCAGATCTACCTTCAATCCAAATATAGCCATCTTCATCCATTCTAGCCATATCCCCAGTTTTATACATACATTCTGGGAAGAATTTCCAATAAACATCTTCAAAACGTTCTTCATCCTCATAAAGAGTTCTAAACATTGCAGGCCATGGCTTTGTAATAGCTAAGTATCCTTTTTTACCATTTTCAATTTTTTTTCCTTCTTCATCTACTATAGCTACATGAACCCCTGGAAGTGGTTTTGTAGCAGAACCTGGTTTTAAGTCAGCTATAGGCATTGGAGCAATCATATGCATACCTGTTTCTGTTTGCCACCAAGTATCCATAATTGGTGTTCTACTTTTTCCAATTTCTTCATACATCCATTTCCATGCTTCATAGTTAATTGGTTCACCAACACTTCCAAGTATTTTTAGAGAATCAAGATTGTATAATTTTGCATATTTTTTACCAAATCTCATTAAATGACGTATAGCTGTTGGTGCAGTATAAAATTTAGTTACACCATATTTTTCAACGATTTCCCACCAAATACCAGGATCTGGATAATCTGGAGCACCTTCATAAATTAAGGTAGTTGAACCAAGAAGAAGAGGAGCATAGATAGTATAACTATGACCTGTAATCCATCCAGCATCTCCTGTTGACCACCAAAGATCATTGTCATGAATATCGAAAACATTTCTAAGAGTAGTAGCTATACCAACCATATAACCTCCAGTAGTATGTAATACTCCTTTTGGTTTACCAGTACTTCCTGAAGTATAAAGAATAAACAATGGATCTTCTGCATCCATTATTTCACTATAACAAGAATCGCCTTCCCCTTCAATTAAACGTTCATAGAATATTTCATTTCCACGAAGATCAGCTACATCATTATATCTACCAGTATGGTTTACAAGAACAACAGTTTGAACAGTAGGACATTGTAACATAGCTTCATCAATAATAGATTTAAGATTGATAATTTTTCCACGTCTGTATGTTCCATCTGCTGTTATAACAACTTTAGATTTAATATCATTAATTCTTTCTACAACAGCTACAGAAGAAAGTCCTGAATAAATAGCACTATGAACAGCTCCAATTTTAGTACAAGCTAACATAGAAATAACAAGCTCTGGACACATTGGAAGATACATGGAAACAGTGTCTCCTTTTTTAATTCCAAGATTCCTTAGAGCATTTGCCATTTTGTTGATTTCACGATAAAGTTCATAGTAGGTGAGTTTTATTTCATCTCCACGTTCATTTGTGTAGAGTATAGCTATTTTATTTCTTTTTTCAGTTTTAATCCATCTATCAATAGCATTATAAGCAAGGTTGATTTTTCCACCAACAAACCATTTGTAGTATGGTTTTTCACTTGTATCAAGAACTTCATCCCATTTTTTAAACCAGTCAAATTGTTCAGCTTCCATAGCCCAATATTTTTCAATATCGTCTCCTTTGTTAATTTCCCTATCCCAATCTTTAACAAGAGCTCTTTCAATTACTTTAGAGTTTGGAGGAACAATTTGATCTCCATTGTGATTATCCAATTTATTTTGATCTTCTTTCATTTTCTCAGATTCATCCATGCTATCATCTCCTTTTGGTTCTAGCTCAGTACTATAAATACTATATATTATTTGAATGATTTATATAATTCTTTATAGAAATTTCTTTTACTTTTAAAAATTCAGTATATCATATTATTGTAATATATGATATATTAATATACAATATATAAATTTTGTGATGATTAATCATGATAAATTAATTATTTGAATTATTTTTAATAATATGAATTAATTATCAAAAAATAACTTTTTAAAAATGTAGAAAAAACAATTAAAATAATTAAATAAAAAAGTTATTGATAATTATTCTAAATAAAAAAGCATTAAAAATAAAAAAAATAAAAAAAGCTTATAAAATTTAATATAAGCTTAAAAAGTTAAAAAATGAAGTTAATCCCCATCTAAATAGTGCGAGACCCTTAGCTCCTCCAAGTAGACTAGCTAAACAATCTTTTTTTAGAGCTGAAGCTGAAAGAGCAACAGGCTTATTATCACTCTTATAAGATTGTAAACCTGTCCAAATTTTGGCACCTCCAGAATTTGAAACAAACCACTTAGTTGTAGCTGTTATCCAACTAGAAGCTTTATTATAGTTTCCTTTATAAACCATTGGAACTATGACATCTAAATATTTACCCATTTTAGGAATATTTTGACCATAATAACGAGCATTAGCTGAAGTTTCAGGCATTACTGCTGCAGAAAGAATTATATCCGGATCATACTTATTTATACATGATCTAACTTGACTTAAAAAGTTAGTAATAGCTTTTTCTCCAGTTACACCATTTTTATAATTATATTTATAAGCAGTTCCAGGATATCTTAGATAATCAAGATGAATTCCACTAATATAATCCATTCTTGAATAAGTTTTTATCTTAGAGAGAATACGATTAAATTGAGCTTGATTATAAGATTTTTTAGCTGTATTTATAGGATTTATCCATTTTCCATTGCTATAAAAACATTGAACCCATAGATGAGTTTTAATTCCTTTATTAGCTGCATTTTTAGCCCATTTAACAACTGCTGATTTTCCATATTTAGAAATTGCTGCCTCATGTAAAAATACATTACCTATACCTGATTTAGAAATTTTATTTAAATCAATTCTACTAAAATCTTTACTTTGTATCCAGATAGAATTTGAATTAGGAACATTTTTACTTTTAGATGCTCTAACATATTTTGGAATATACTTATTCAATTTATGAGACTTACTAACACTTATAGAAACATATTTAGGTAATTTCTTGTAATAATAATTATAATTAAGAACCGAAGCAAACATATATACAGCTGTTTGATACTGAATTTTTTTTCTACTACTTGCAGTAATAAAATTTGGAATCTTTTTATATTTATTAATATATTTAGTTGTTTTTAAAGCATAGCTATAATATTTAGATAAATAAATTTTAGACCTAATAGTTGTTCCAGCAGGTTTACTAGGATTTTTAATATTATATTTTACATTAACTTTTGAATAAACCTTTTTCTTCTTATTTTCAATTGTTTTAGTCATTAAATAGGTAAATTCAGGAACAGAATATTTAGAACCTTCAACAGTTACATATTTAGGTAATCTTTTATTAGTTTTAACATACTTTTTAAGATTTTTAGAAGCAGATATTACTCCACTTTGAGAAACTGATTTTGAAGAACCAGTAGTGCTTGATTTAGCACTAGAACTAGAGTATGTTTTCGAAGCAGCATGTGCTTTATTAATTCCATCTGAATTAGAATCATGTTTTAAATCAATTTTATTGTTTAAATTAGATTCATTTTTATCAGTAGCTACATTAACACTATTAAAAATAGAATCAGAAGATTCAAATCCATTAAAAGGATTCAAATTTAAAACCTGGTTAGTTTCCATAACCACAGCAAATGCTGAAAAAAGAGTCAAAATTAAAAAGAATGATGTTAATAATTTATATGTATTCCTATTGATATTTGTACCAATATTTTTATTAATATAATTATCATTACTATTATAATTATTATTGTTATTATAATTATTATTATAGTTGTTATTATTTACATTAATGCAATTATCTATATTATTTCCACTAATATCATTTTCAATGTTATTTTCACTAAATTTATTATATTTACTATTTTTATATCTATTATTTTTATATTTATTATTTTTATATTCACTATTTTTCAAACCAAAAATATTTATACCCCCTAATAGCTAAAATTCAATTTAAAAAAATATTTCAGTAAATAAAACCTTTTAGCTATTGATATGCTCAGATAACTAAAAATCAAATAATTAACTTCATAAAAAACGCAAAAAAATTATTAAATTTAAACACTATAATCATCCTTATACTATTAAAAATAAGAAAAATTCAATGATTAAAGTTTTTATATATTTTATTATAAGTTATATTCAATTTTAAATACAATAACCTATATTCATCTCATCTTTAATAAATATTTTGATATTTCTATTTTTAAAATTTTAAATGAAAATCATGTTTATATAAATATTATTACTTTATTACATTGTTTATAAAATTAAAATGTTTAAAATGAGCTGAAATAAGATTAGATTAATACAATAATGATATAAAGTTAAAAAATAGAAATTAAAAATAAAAATTAAAAAATAATAAATAAAAATAATAAATAAAAATTAAAAAATAAAATAATAAAAAAGAAATAACTATTTAATACCTAAAAGGTTAAATAAGTTAGTTATTCCCCATCTAAATAAAGCTATACCGTCTCCTCCTCCATTTAAAACAGATTTGCAGTCAGCAGTTAATTCAGCAACTGAAAGTCTAGTGAGATCATCATCAGAGTGATATCCATATAATCCTCCCCAAACTTGAGCTCCTCCTGAATTTTCCTTGTACCACTTTGTTGTAGATTCAATCCAAGCATTGTCTTTATTATAGTTCCCTTCATATAACATAGGAATCAATATATCAAGATATTGACCTAATTTAGATGCATCTTGTCCATAATATATAATTGCAGCTGATTTTTCAGGCATTAAAGCAGCTGAAAGAATAATATTATTATTTACAGCTTTAACAGCAACTGAAAGTTGTCTTACAAATTCAGTTATAGCATCAGCACCAGTTTTTCCATTACCATAAGTAAATATAGAAGCTTTATTGGTATCGGTTCCTGGATATCTAAGATAATCTAAATGAATTCCAGCTACACCACTTATTGCAGCATAAGATGTGGCTCTAGAAATAACACTATCAAAATAGTCTTGATTAAGAGCACCATTACTTATTGGATTAGTCCATTTTTTACTACTTGCATTATAAAAAGTAGAAAACCATATATGAACCTTAAATCCTTTAGCTGCAGCTTGTTGAATCCAATTTACAGCTGAAGCATAGTTATTAAATACATTTTCATGAAGGAATATGTTTCCAATTCCATATTTAGCAAGTAAATCCAAATCTACGTTATTCATATCTCCAGAATGTACCCAAATAGCATTTTTATTTGCAGACAAATTGTAATTATTATCTGGAGTACTTGGAGTTGAAGATCTTGAAAAATTTGGTTTATATTTATTTAGTTTATTAGTTTTAGCAATATTTAATGTTAAAGTAGATGGAATTTTTTTATTGCTAGCTATATAAGCACCAACTTTCGCAAAACCATATATAGCTGTTTGATACTGGATTTTACCATAACTAGAACTAATATAATTAGGAGCTTTTTTATATTTATTTATGTATAAATATGTTCTTTTAGCCCAATTATAATAAGTAGACTTTGAAATAGTCTTTTTTATAGTAGAACCAGAAGGACTTGTTGGATTTTTAACATTCCAGAGGATAGTTACTGAACTACTTGATTTTGCACATTTTAATGCAATAGCTTTTGAAACTAAATACATAAATTCAGGCATTGAAAATTTTACCCCAGAAATAGTTATATAATCAGGTAATCTACCATTTTTTTCTACATAACTTTTAAGACTTTGAGAAGCTTTAAAAATTGTAGATTGAGAAAGTTTAGTTAATTCTCCAGCTGATCCACCAGAAGAGCTAGAAGAATCAGAAGAAGAACTTCCATTATTAGAACTACTAGAACCTCTATTATAAACAGGCAAATATTTGTTAATATTTTGAGAAGCCTTAACATTAAGAGATAATTTAGATGGTAATCGACCATTACTATAAACATAGTTCAAAACTTTGTTAAATCCATATATAGCTGTTTGATATTGGATTTTACCTAATCCAGTGCTAATATAATTTGGAGCCTTATTATATTTTTCAATATAGTTTACTATATTTTTCACATAAGTATAATAAGATTTAGCAGATAAAGTACCTTTTATATTATTTCCAGCAGGTTTGCTTGGATTTTTAACATCATACTTAACTTTAATACTAGAAGTGACTTTATTATATTTATTAGCAATAGTTTTACTTAAAATATACATATATTCACTTAAAGAATATTTATAACCAGCTATAGTTATATAATTTGGAAGTTTTTTATACTTAGATACATAACTATGTAGTGATTTTGAAGCAAGTAAGATACTGCTTTGAGAAAGAGTAGTAGGCTTATTATTTCCAGAACTTGAACTTTTAACAGTAGGTGCTACATTATTTGTTGGAGAACTAGTAGGAACTAAAGAGTCATTTTTTGTATCATTATTAGAATCATTAGAACCAGTATCAGTAACACCAAGACTATTATAAACTGTAACCCCTGAAACATCAGATGATCCATTAGAATCATATGTAGAATTAGAATTACCATTAGCTGAATCATCAGCAAAACTCGCACTACAACTTAAAAATACAACTATAGAAAATAATAAAACTATTTTTATATATTTCGATTTAAATAAACCACTAATATTACTACCTCACTGTGTTATCTATTAATTTTTCAATTAATAGATTTTTAACCTATTAGAATTTATCTAATAGAGTTACGTCCCCAAAAATTGTGATTTTCTTATTAGATTCATTAAATATTAACAATTAATTAACAATAATTTACAGCTAATTAATAAATATAATAACTAATTAACAAATATAGTTTTTTCATGTCAATTTATTGGAAAATTCGAAAGTATGTTAAAAGTTAATATTAATAAATTCGAAATCACAACCATTAAATCCGCCTCTAATCTATTTAAAATAATTGTTAATAAATTATTAATATATTAAAATCATTATTAAGCAAATAAGACAATATTATAATAATTTATAATCAAAATATCAAATAGTAGAGTAATATTTATTTGTTTTTCAAACTATTTAAATATTGCTCTTATTAAAAGTATAACGAATATTCCAAAGATTATACATGATTAATAATAAAATAAAGAATAATTTCATAAAAAAGACAAAAAATGATTAATATTAATGAACTAAATAAATTTTTAAAATCGTATATAAAAAATAGAACAAGTATAATACATAACAATAAAGCTATATAAAAAGTATGTAAAGATAAAACAGACTATAAATACAGATAAAGTGCTAAAAAATTATAAAACTAATTATAATCATATAATAAGAGTTATAAAGAAATAAAATTTGTATAATAAAAAAAAGAAGTAAAAAAGAAGTAAAAAAATAAAATAAAAAAATAATGAAAAATAAAATTATAAAATAATAAAATAATAAAAAATTAAAAAATTAAAAAATATAAAAATGAAAATGAAAAACGAAAAAATTAAAAATATGATAAAATAATTAAAAAGTTGAAGGTAAAAAGATGTAAATAATTACATCATAGGAGGCATTCCACCCATACCGCCCATACCGCCCATGCCACCCATAGGAGGCATACCACTATCATCTAAATTATCATCTGTATCAACAGCTTCTAGAGCACCTCTAGCAGCTATAAGATCATCTATTCTTAGAATCATTTCAGTAGCTTCAGCAGCTGACTGAATAGCTTGTTTTTTAACTCTTTGAGGTTCAACAACACCAACTTTTTTCATGTCAGTAACTTCCCCTTCAAAGACATCTAATCCCATAAATGCAGATTGTTCATGAGCTGCTCTTAAATCTGCTAGAATATTAATAGTATCTAAACCTGCATTTTCAGCTAAAGTAGATGGTACAATTTCAAGAGCTTCTGCAAATGCATTTACAGATAACTGTTCTCTTCCACTAATTGATTCAGCATATTCTTTAAGTTGGCGAGCCATTTCAATTTCTGGAGCTCCACCACCAATAACAACTTTTCCATCTTCAAGAGTTGCAGCTACAACACCAAGAGCATCTTCTAAAGCTCTTTCAATTTCTGCTGTAATATGTCTTGTGCTTCCTCTGAGAATAATAGAAACAGCTTTAGGATCTTTACATTCTTCTATAAAGACCATCATTTGGTCAAATATTTTCTTTTCATATACAATTCCAGCTTCACCTAAATCATCTGAAGTTAAATCTTCTACATTAGTAACAATTTTAGCACCAGTAGCTTTTTCAAGACGATTCATATCAGATTTTTTAGTTCTTTTTACAGCTAATATTCCAGCTCTAGAAAGATAATGTAAAGCCATATCATCTATTCCTTTTTGACAGAATAAAACATTAGCTCCAGAATCAATGATTTTATTAATCATTTCACGAATCATTTGTTCTTCATTTTCTAAGAAAGCTTGAATTTGATCAGGACTTGTGAGATTAATTTTAGCATCAGTTTCTAAATCTTTAACTTCTAAAGGATATTTAAGTAAGGCTATTTTTGCATTTTTTATCTTTTTAGGCATACTAGGGTCTGCTTTACCTTTATCTACAAGAATACCATCAACAATTTCAGATTCATCTACACTTGCACCAGAAACTCTTTGGATATTTATGTTTTTCTTATCAACTTCACCATCTTCTTCTACTTTAAGGACAGCATCAACAATTAACCTAGCTAATGGTTCTTTAGCTTTTTCTGAACCTTTACCAGTCATAGCAGTCATAGCTACTTTCATAAGAGTATCTTCATCTTTAGCATCAAGAGATATATCATTTAATATTTCAAGAATTTTAGCTACAGCTTGTCTGTATCCTTTTACAATAACAGTTGCGTGAATACCATCATCTAATAACTCTTCAGCTTTTTTAAGAAGTTCTCCAGCTATTATAACTGCAGTTGTAGTTCCATCTCCAACAACATCTTCTTGGTTTTTAGCTATTTGAACAAGCATTTTAGCAGCTGGATGAGCAATATCCATTTCTCTAAGAATAGTTACACCATCATTTGTAATAACTACATCACCCATACTATCAACGAGCATTTTGTCCATACCTTTTGGACCAAGAGTAGTTCTTACAGTTTCAGCTAAGATTTTTCCAGCCATTATATTCATTCTTTGAGCATCTCGACCTAAGAAACGTTGTGTATCCTCAGGTAATATAAAAATTGGTTGATTACCATTATACTGTGCCATTATTTCACCTAATAATTTAAAAATCAATTAATTATTAATTTATATGTAATAATTATATTTATTTGTAATAACTATATCTATTTGCTATTTATTTGCAATACATTTATTCTTATAATATATTATTTATAATATATTTATTTACAAAATTATAAAATTAAAAAACAAATTTTTCAAATTTGTAGTTAATACATAATAATATAGATGGGTTAGAAGTTATATAAAAATGTTATTATTTAATATAAATTATATTAAAAATGTAATTAAAAATAAAAATATGACTAAAAAATATAGTAAAAAATATTACTAAAAGATATTACTAAAAAATTTAGTTAAAAATATAGTTAAAGCTATGATTAAAAAATATGATTAAAATATTGATTAAATATTGATTAAAAATAAATTTTATCTATTTTTACCTCTTGTTTTTTTATTACAATCAAAACATAGGTCTTTTTTTACATTTGATTTAAAAGTTTTTCCACAACTTTTACATCTAAGTTCAATTAAAGTAGATTTTTTATCTACAATATCCAAAGAACATGCACATTTCCATCCCATTTTACCCTTTAAAGCTGCTTCAAAAGCTTTATCTTCATCAAGTTCCTTTGACATATTATTAAATATATTTTAAATATTTTATATATTTTTCTAAAAATTATTTATTTAAAAATTATTTATTAAATAAATATACAATTATCAAATAACTTATCAAAAATCTTCAATTTTTATATATTTTTATTTTTTATAAAATTTTAAGATAAAATATAATATTTTATATAATAAAAAATAAATAAAATAAATAGAAATAAATAAATATAAAGGAATATAAATGAGCATGAAGGAATATAACTAAATATAACTAAATGTAATGAAAACAAATTTAGGATTTATAAGCTATAGCACAAACCCAAGGAGTTCCTTCTTTTCTAAATGTTGAAATATTCGTAAATCCAGAGATAGATAAAGCTGAATACAAATCTTCCTCGGAAAAAATTTTCATATCTAACAATTCAATGTGTTCTTTCATTTCCTCAAGAATATCTTCGTCTCCAACAGCTTCATTACAAATGAAAATTACACCATTAGTTTTTAATACTCTATTAACTTCTTTTAAATCTTCAATGAAATTTGGCCAAAAGTAAACTGTTTCAAAACCTGTAACAATATCAAAAGTTCCATCATCAAATGGAAGATCTGATACAGATCCTTGAATTATTTCAACTTTCCCATCATCAATAGCTAATTTATTCATATTAGAAGATTTTTCAACACTAACTTCAGAATAATCAATACCATAAACTTTTCCCTTAGAAATCATTTCAGCAAATCTTTTAACATTTACTCCACCACCACAACCAATGTCTAAAATAACATCATTTTCTTTAATTTTTAAGTGGCTGACTCCCCATTGAGCTAATTTTTCATGAGATTCATTCATTCTCTCAATTATTTCAGAACCTAGTTCTCCTTTTGGTTTACGAGCATTAATTATTAATTTTTTATCCATAATTTACCAACGCATTATTATTATCAAATTACTTATTTTTATATAATGTATTATTAATTATTATCAACTTAATTATTTTTATCCAAATCATTATTAAAATAAAAAAAATCTAATAAATAAAAAATAAAAATATAAAATAGAAAATAAAGAAATAAAGAAATATAGAAATAAAAAATAAAGAAATAAACAAAATAAATAGAATAAAAACAAATTTAAGATTTATAAATTATAGTATAAATCCAAAAATTTCCTTCTTTTCTAAAATTGAAATATTTACTCATCTTTTAGTTGCTTAGCTATTTCTTTTCCAATATTATAACATTTTTCCATATCTTCATCAGTAGGGATATAAGTTAAATCATATTGTTCTACAACATCAAAACCTGCACCTTCAAGGTCTGAGGTAAGTTTTTTAGTAGCCCCACCACCCCAACCTTTAGAACCAAATACAACAGCCTTTTTTTGATAACCGGTCTTTTTAAAGCTAAGAGCATTGAAGTAATAGATTAAATCCCCTAAACTAGGATAAGGATTGTTCATCATAGTAGGACTACCAACAAAAATAGCTTTACTATCTAAAACATCAGTTACAACATCACTTCTATCATCGGTGTGTAAAAAATATGCTTTAGCTTCCATTCCCTCACTTATAACCCCTTCAATCATTGCATGAGCCATTGATTGAGTAGAGTAATGCATAGTATCATATAAAAAAGTTACTTTATTCTTACACTCTCCAGAACCCCATTCTTGATATTTAGCAATAATTTTTAAGGGGTCAGTCCATAATTGTCCATGAGACGGAGCTATTAAATTGATTTTTTCAAAAAGACCCAGTTCTACAACTTCAGTAAGTTTTCTAAGTACAAGAGGAGATGAAGGAGTAATTAAGTTAGCATAAAACTTTTGAGCATGCTGGATTAATATATCTTCTGAAATTTCATAATCATATCTATAGCTAGAACATATATGTTGACCAAATGCATCATTAGAAAAGAGAATTCCATCTTGTTCTAAGAATGTAAACATACTATCTGGCCAATGTAACATTGGAGCTTCTAAAAATGTGAAAGTTTTTCCACCAAGTTCAACAGTTTCTCCAGTTTTAACAGGGTTCATTTTAAAATCAGCTAAAGCTGGAAGATGATTCTTAAGACCAGATACTGCCTTAATTGAACAATAAAGTTCTAATTCTGGAAATTTTTTGGTGAATTCAGTTAAGCAACCACTATGATCTTTCTCAATATGATTTTGAATAATCACATCAATTTTAGGTTCTTTTCCTTCTTGTTCAAAAGCATCATATATTCTTGCCCATAACTGAGCAGATGATCCTGGATAAGTATTATCTATCAAAGCTGTTTTTTTTTCACCAAATACAAGGTAACAATTGTAAGTAGTTCCATCAAGGGTATATCCATGATAATCTCTTAAATCCCAATCAAGAACTCCTACCCAATATACTCCATCACTAATTTTTAATGCATCTGCTTTCATACTAACACCATTTAAAACTTTATCTTTAAAAATTCCTTTTTCTGCTATATTTTTAACATTTTGAATATTTTTAACACTTTTAACTTCTTTAATATTATTCAATCCCCCATTTAACACCCAAAAATATATTTTAATACATTAATATAATAATATATTTCAATATATACTAAGTCCAATGTTAGAATGTTGAATACTAGAATATATTTGATATTTTAATAATTTAATAATTTAGTATATAATTAATAAAATATTACAAAATATTATGTAGGTTTAATTGAATGTTACTATATAATTTAAAATATTTATATTTGTCCTTTCAATTATTAAACAAAAAAACATCAAATCAAAATAAAAAAACATCAAATCAAAATACATTAATAAAAAGTCATTTATAGTCTAAAAATTTATAGTCTAAAATATATATAGATATATTAAAATATTAATAATAATCAATAGTATTAAAATAATAATCTAAAAAATATAACAATCAAAAAAGTGGTTTTTATGAAAAATATGGAAAAAATGGTTTGTTTAGTTGATGGAGAACATTATTTACCAGTAACTAAATCTGCAATTGAAATATTAAATAATTTAGAACATATAGATGTAGTAGCCATGGTATTCATTGGGGGAACAGAAAAATTAAGAACCGATGATCCTGAAAGCTATGCTAAAATGATGGGAATGCCTGTACACTTTGGTCCTGATGAAAATAAAATCCCCTATGATTTAATTGTAGAAATGATTAGAGAGTATGATGCAGACGTAGTAATGGATTTAAGTGATGAACCTGTTTTAGATTATTCAAAACGTTTTAAAATAGCTTCAAGAGTAATTTCAGAAGGAGTGACATATAGAGGTCCTGATTTTGAATTTGAACCATTAACCGAATATGATATTCCTAAAAAACCATCTCTAAAAATTCTTGGAACTGGAAAAAGAATCGGTAAAACAGCAGTATCTGCTTTTGCATCTCGTTTGATTGATGAAAATGGCTATGATCCTTGTGTAGTAGCTATGGGACGTGGAGGTCCAGAAGAACCAGAAATTGTCAGAGGAGATGAAATGGAAATCACTCCTGAATTTTTAATGGAACAATCAGACAAAGGAGTTCATGCAGCATCAGACCATTGGGAAGATGCTCTTATGAGTAGAATTCTTACTATTGGTTGTAGAAGATGTGGAGGAGGAATGTCTGGTGATGTTTTCATGACAAACATGAAAAAAGGAGCAGAAATAGCTAATACTGTAGAATCAAAGTTCATAATATTTGAAGGAAGTGGAGCAGCTATTCCTCCAATAAAAACTGATAAACACATAACTCTCATTGGTGCAAATCAGCCCTTAATAAATATTACTAACTTTTTCGGACCATTCAGAGCTAATTTAGCAGACCTTGTTATTATCACAATGTGTGAAGAACCAATGTCAAATCCAGCTAAGATAAAAGCAATAGAACACTTTATTTCTGAAATAAATCCTGATGCAAAGATTATATCAACAGTATTTAGACCAAAACCTCTTGGAGACATTAGTGGTAAAAATGTATTATTTGCAACTACAGCTCCTGATGAGATAAAAGACGTTTTAGTAAATCACCTTGAGAAAAATTATTGTTGTAAAGTTATTGGAACTACACCACATCTTTCAAATAGACCATTATTACAAAAAGATATTGAAAAATATATAGATCATGTCGATGTAATGCTTACTGAGCTTAAAGCAGCTGCTGTAGATGTAGCTACAAAAGATTCACTTAAAGCAGGTCTTGAAGTTGTTTATTGTGACAATATCCCAATACCTATTGATAATAGCTATCCTGATCTTGATGAATCTATAATAGAAATAGTAGATGGAGCTATTGAAAATTTTAACAGAAATAAACAATAAAATAGGACAAATAATAATTTTTATAAGAATTATTGAAAATAAAAATTATTTAAATAGCGAGTATTGAAAATAGAAATTATTTAAAATAGGAAGTATTAAAATGCCACTTGTTTCACGTATTGAATTAATGAAAAAAGCTAAAAAGCCTGTAATTTCCATTAAAACCACAACAAATATGGAAACATTACCTATATTAATAGGAGAATGTTATGAAAAAATAGGAAATTATCTAGAAGAAATTGGAGAATATCCTGAAGATATACCATTTGTAAGATATTTTAATATGGATATGGAAAATCTGAAAGTTGAAATAGGTTTTCCTGTTTATAAAGAGTTACCGGGGAAAGATGATATAGAATTCAGCTATATTGATGAGATGAAAGTTGTTTGGGCCATATATCAAGGAGCTTATCAAGAAATGGGAGAAAGTTATGATAAAATAATTAAATGGATTGAAGATAATAACATAACTACAAATGGAACATTTTTAGAATATTATTACAATAGTCCTGAAGAAATTTCAGAAGATAAATTATTAACTGAAATTATAATGCCTTTAGAATAATAATATGTTCTATATATTTATTCTATAAATTTATTTTTAATATTTATTTAATATTTATTTTTAATAGTTTTATTTTTTATTTATGATATCAAACGTTATAATATAGTATAATATAGTATAATATGATATAAAATATCGTAATATCTATTTTATTAATAAATAAAACAAAAATAGGTGTTAATTTGGAAAAAGAAGATATAAAAAAAATCCTTAAATTTACAATAAAGGAAAAAGAAATAATCAAAGCATTAGATCTTCCAGAAGAAGTTTTTCTACCACTTTTCTTTTCAGTTAGGTTTGGAGGAGATTGGAGTGTGAAAAAAAACTCAAAAAATCTAATGTCTATAAAAGAAAAGATAACTGAATATAATGATAAAACAAAAATAGGATACACATTAGAAAAGATATATCTCTTTGTAAACCCAGAAATTTTAGCTGAAGAAGGTAAAATTTATAGAATGGAAAAATGTGGAAATAAGAATGAAAGAGAATTAGTAGAAAGACCTTATTCAACTACAGTTAATGGAGAATACATTCTTGAAGCAACATTAAATCCAAAAGAAATGAAAATAGCTGTTAAACACCTTCAAGGACCATTAAATTTCTTTGGACCAGCTGCTTATGGAACTTCTCATGAAATTGAACATTTAACACAGGGCGAAATTAATGGAATTCCTTTCTGGGACTTTCAGTATGTTTTAGAATGATATGATTAAAAATAATCTAAATAAATATTTAATCATATATCTTAAAAATTATTCTTTTGTAAGTTTTTTAGTTTTTTCAAGAAATTTATCAAAGTCAGATTTATATTCTTTATCTTGAATTATTCTAAACTTCTCATATTCGTCTTTAGCTATTTTATCAGCATCATATTTACTAACATTTCCTTTATCTTTTAGCAAATCATATTCATTAAACTCTAAGAATTTATCTAATTTTAAAGCCCAATCTTTCATATACATAGGTTTATGTCTTCTAGCTTGGTTTTCAGCATAATCTAAATACATACTAACAATAATATCTAATTCAGTTAATTCATCTTCATCAAGATAATTTTTAGCAATTATAACATCTTTTGAAATTATTTTTCCTTTAGGTGATTTTTCCCATGTTTTTAAACCCATATTATACTTATTACTACTTGCTCTTTCAGCTATTAATTCTGGAGCAGTTTTACCTGAAACCGCAAAATGTAATTTATTTTGAACCATAGCAAAGAATTCTTGAGATATTTCAGAGCTAGGGTTATAATCATAGCTTGTTGCATAAAGATCTGTGATTCGTTTAAAAACTGAAAGTTTTTAAACGTTAAAAAATCTTCGATTTTCTAAATTCTGGTAAAATCTTCTTTCTGATGCCCTTATTTCTTTTATTCTCTCAAGTAAGCCATCAAAGTAATCTTTTCCAAAACGGGTGCCTTTTTTCAATAATTCATCATCTAAAGCATATCCTTTGATAATATATTCTTTTAATATTTCACTAGCCCATATTCTGAATTGTGTAGCTTGTTTAGAGTTAACACGATATCCTACAGCTATTATTATATCAAGATTATAAAATGTGATTTCTCTTTCAACTTTACGTTTTCCTTCATTTTGAACTGTTGCAATATTTGCAACAGTTGAATCTTCTAGCAATTCCTCATCATCAAAAATATTTTTTATATGTCTAGATATTACAGATTTATCTCTTCCAAATAGCTGAGCTAATTGATTCAAATTTATCCATAATGTTTCATCCCCCAAAATAACTTCAACACTAACTGCACCTTCTTTTCCTTTATATAATATTGTTTCGATTATTTCTAAACTATCTTGAATCACTAAATCACCTGAAATAAAAAGTTGGGATATTAACTTATATTATAATTATATAAAATCAACTATTTAAAAGATAAGAAAGAGCAAATGAAAAGTAATAAGAATTAAATATTAATTGAAAATAGAATAAAATTTTTTATTTATATAATAAACAACTACAAATTCATTAGAAAAGAAATAAAAATTCTATTAAATAAAAAAATAAAAAAATGAAAAAATTTATTGTTTAAAATTATAAGGAAAAGCACCTATATTAAGGAATACCTTCTCCTTCATCATCATCATTTATTGTTATTTCTGAATAAATAGAATCACTAGAGTCTGCTATTTCATCCATTATTTCATTTTGAAGATCAACATAAGAGACTTTGCCCACATTTGTAAGAGGTAGCTCCTCTCTAAAGACAAATTCCCTTGGAATACTCCAAGTACTTAAATATTCTTTACATCTAGCTAATAATTCTTTTTCTAAAGCAGAAGAATTTTTATAACCATCTTCAAGTACTATATAAGCACGAATTCTTTCTATTTGATAATCATCAGGAACTCCCATAACACAACAATTAGCTACAGCTTTATGATCAATTAGTACATTTTCAATTTGTGTTGGGAAAACTGAATATCCTGAACTTTTAATAATTCGTTTAATCCTTTGTTTAAAGTAAACAAAACCATCTTTATCCATGCTTCCCAAATCACCAGTATGAACCCATTTATGGCCATCAGAGTGAGTTTGAAGAACTAAATCTGTTTCTTCTTTTTCTTTGTAATATTCTAACATAACAGAAGGCCCAGCTATACAAATTTCTCCATCAACATCTGCAGCTACAGTTTCTTGAGTTCCAATTTTACATATTTTATAGAGAGTATCTGGGAAAGGAACACCAATACTTCCAAAACGATATTCAGTAGGAGGAGTTAAACAACTTGCAGTAACGGTTTCAGTTAAACCATAACCCTCCCTAATACTTATAGTAGCTCCACGTTCAGCTATAAACTCTTCAAACTGTATTTTAATATCATTTGGCAAAGTGTCTGCACCTGAAAAAATACCTTTTAAACACGAAAAATCAGAATTAATCATAGTTTTACTTCTTGTTAATGCTGTAAATAATGTAGGAACACCTGCAACAAATTGAGGTTTATATTTTGAAAATGTTTTTGCAAAATCATCTGCTGTGAATTTTGGAACAAGAATAATATTTCCTCCAAAACAAAGTGCAGTATGCATAGATACACCTAGACCAAAGCCATGAAAAAATGGCATAATACACATCATTTTATCATTAACTTCAACATCAGCTTGAGAACCTGTTTGAAGAGCAAGAGCATTAAAATTTAAATTTGACAAAACAACACCTTTTTGCTTTCCAGTAGTCCCTCCAGTATAAAGGATAGCTGCAGGATCGTCTTTTTGAGATTTTGATAAGTCATTGGAAAATTTTGGAAGATTATTTGAAGTTTCATTTTTAATTAAATCAAGTAGATCTTTCCAATAAATTATATTATCTCTTTCAGGTATTTTTTGTATTTTTCTCCCAGCTAAAAGCCAATAACCTGCACGTTTTAATGATTTAAGATAATCTTGAATTTTACAGATAACTAACTTCTCTAAATTTATATTATCTTTTATCTTTTCAAAGTTAGAAAAAGCAAAATCAGTTGTAAAAGCAAATTTACTATCTGTAATAGATATAAAATACTCTATTTCTTTTGGAGCTGATAAAGGATGTATCATATTAGAAATAGCTCCAATTTTATTAATAGCATAAAAAAGAATAACAGTTTGAGGAATATTTGGAAGACATACTGTTACTTTGTCTCCTTTTTTAATTCCAATTTTAATTAAACCTCGAGCACAGTGATCAATAATAGTCAAAAGTTCCTTATAAGTTAACTGTAAACCCATAAACTCCAATGCATCAGCATCTGGAAGTCTATCTCCAACAAATTCAATCATCTGATACATATTTTTATCCGGATATTCAATATTTGGAAGAATATTCTCAGGATAATATTTTAACCAAGGCCTATCATAATTTAACGTATCTTTAGCAGGTTTTAATAGAAACTCTTTTAGTTTTTTCATTTAATCCCCCATTTTGCATTGTTGATATGGAATATTTAAGCATCTGATGTATACTTAATTTATTTATAGAATCATTATTTTATATTATACAGAAATTATTTTTTAAATATATTTATATATATTATTTTTATATATCGATTGGAACTTCTTTTAGTCTTTCATCTAATTGTTCAGGATTATCAATAATATTTTGAAGTAATTTCAGACTATTGATTGAATAAATACCATCATTAACTCTTTCATCTAAAGTAACTGAAACATCTACTTCATAACCTTCTCCAATAGTAGCTTTTTTTACTTTTCCTATTGTTATAAAAACAGAACAAGTTCCTCGATCATATAAATGATGAATAGGGACAGTGCCTAAATCTATACTTCCCAAATTTGAAATAAAAGCTGAACACTGCATAATATCCATTTCTCTTAAAAATTTTGGAGCATGACCAATAATAATACAAAAATTCATAAGCATTACAACAAAACTGATAATAAAGCTTGGAAGCTTAATAAAAGTGTCTAAAAAATCCCCATGATCATCATCAGTACTATTTTTAACTCCCTTAATTGTTGGAGTTAATATCTTTACAACATCTTCAATTTTAGAATCTCTTTCAAAAGTAGAAATAGTAACAGATTCTTCTCCTTCATCACTTAATTCTTTTTTTACAACATATGCAAGTTCAATGTTATGTCGTTGATAAATTTTCTTTCCAGCTACAAATCTATTTAATTGAGGTCTTAAAGCTAATACTCGAGTTATAGCTGCCATGAAAAAATGATTATAATTATATTTCTCAATGAAATCAAAATCAGAAGAATTCTCCGAATTTTTTATTTGCTCTAACTCTTTATTTTTCTTATTTAAATATTCAACTATATTAGTAGCATCAAATTTTTCTCTAAAATAAATACTAGAACCATTTCTTGTTTTCATCAAATAAGGCATGAGTTTTTGAAAAGAAGCTACATTTTTAACTAAATATCCATCCCAACGTTCTCCTTTCTTTCTTTCTCGTTTATAAGCCCTTGATTCAGTAGAATCATTATTTTTAGTATTATTCCCACCCATATTAATCAATATCTTATTATTTTTATTATATTTATTATCTTTATTATTATATTCTATAAATTTAATAATTAATTAAAATTTTAAAACTTATAGTTAAACAAACACTAAAATAAATTGAATCTAATATTATATAAATATTATTTAATTAATCTAGTAATAAAATTATAAAAAATTAAGAGATAAAAAAAAGATAAAAAAATAATAAAAAAATAAAAAATAAAAACAGTAAAAAACCGTCAAAAATAATAAAAAATAATAAAAGTTTGATATTATAATTAAGAATTAGAATAAATATTAGTTAAATCTTGTTTAACTTCATCATATCTTTTAAAAAGAATATAAAATAAGTTTTCAGCTAAAACATCAAAATTATCATCGATATGATTGAGTCCAATTTCAGTAATTCCTTTTTTAGTAGTAGTTCTTTTGATAATCTCATCAGTAGTGAGATTATTAGTATCAATTTGAATTAAAGTTCCCATAATAGTTTTAACAATCATATTTTTAATTCTATCATTATTTAAATTATTTTCAGATTTTAAACTAGCTTTATCAGCTAAATTATTAATCATAGAAGAAATAAATGCAGGGCCACAGCTAGTTAATATAGTAGCTACCTCTAAACTATTATTAATACTATTTTCCTCATTTTCAAAATCATCAAGTATCTCAATATAACTAAATTCATTGAAAATTTCTTCAACAAATTCTTTATCATCATTTAAAGTCTTTTTATTGTGTAAAATCAAAGATACACCTGCCTTAGATTTAAAATCTTTAGATTTTTCATTGAAAGTAGAGGCAATAGATGGAATAACTTGACTAACAGAACCTGTATAAATATTAGATATATTTTCAAAGCTTAAACCTGCACAAACGTGAATAATATGACTATTTTCATTTAAAAAAGGAGAAATTTCATTTATTAAATCTTTAAATTGAGGAGTCTCAACAAAAATAAATATTTTACTAGAATTTTTAGTTAATATCTTATTATCATCAGTAATAGCTATATTGGGATAATTATCTTTTAATTTATCTAATTTACTTAGATTTCTATTTGAAACAATCATCTCATGAGAATCAAAGATATTATGCTTTAAAATATTTTCTATAATCATCTGCCCCATATTTCCATAACCAATAAATCCAAATTTTTCCATATAAAATTCTCCAATATAAACTTTTAATACCTATAATTTAATCTTCTCTTTTCAAATATGGTTTTTCATTTAAATCTAGATTTTTATTAGCTATAAAATCTTTAACAATTTCATTAAACCATTCATAATCAATAACGTTCCAAAGATGGATAGATCTATATACACTGAAAATTTTAGCATTTTTAAAGCTATTTTTTATCAAATTAGCTGATTTTTGGATTTTAGGATATTCTTTTGTTCCATATAATATTAATAAGTTACTATAATCATTCGAATTATTTTCAGAATATTCAATTTTAGGGATTTTGAATTCTAATGATTTTTTAGTAATATTGTTGAGATTATGATTATAATCATCATCAACACAGTTATTATTGATTATTTGTCTAGTTGATTCTTTTAAATCATCATAATATTGTTTTTCTAAACCATATTCAGCTAAAAGAGCTTTAATTAAAAATTTATCCGATTTCTTATCTAAGATATCTAATTTTAATCTATCAAGCATAGCTATAATTTCATTAATAAATTTTTTCCTAGGTTTTTCATAAATATTAACTCCAGTAACAATAGCTGTATCAATTAATTCTGGATATTTAGCTAATAAGTACAAAATTATCTGGCCACCAACAGAAATTCCAACCAAATGAACTTTTTTAGTTTTTGAACCAATATTGCTTTTTTCTTTAATCAAATCTTTTATGATTCGTGCAGATTTTTCTATTGAAAAATCAAGCCCATAATAGCTATTCCCATGATTTGGAAGATCTAAGTAAATACAATGATAATTTTCAAAACTATTCCTTTGATTTTTCCAAATCCAGTTACTCAATAAATTACTATGAAGAAATATAATCATTTCTTCATTAGAATTCCCTTTTTCTTCATAATAAAGATTGATTTCATTATTTTCCATAGTTATCATCTTGATTCTTAATCTTGATTCTATTTATTGTTTTATAACTTAAATAACTTGAAGTATAATATGAGATTCTAATTATTTATTTATTAAAATATTCTATTAAAATTTCTATTTATTCTTTTATGAAATTATTATATATATTATATAGTTATTGTTACAATAAAATCTTACTAAATCTGATTGTTAAAGAATGTCAATGAAAATAAAATGAAAAAATGAAAAAATAAATGAAAATAAAAAAGAAATGAAAAAGAAATGAAAAAATAAATATAAAATAAATAAAAATGAAATAAAAAAGAAATATAACATAAAAATATGGCAAATAATCCAAAAAATTGAAAAAATGTGGATAATAAGAATAAAAGAAATAAACTAACTAAATAGATATAAAATAAATTAAATAAAAGAAATAAATTAAAAAATATTTAATTAAAATAAATTTAAATTAGAATGGAAATAATAAGTATTATAAAAACCATGTTTAATAATAATAAGAATTGATAAAATCAATTAAGAAAATTAACCACTTTAAATAATGATTAAATAATGATATTACCTTTTATCCATTATCCATTGTAACCAGACTTAGTATATTTTTATTATTTAGATTCAGTAGCTATTGGAACTTCTTCCACTTTTAATTCTTTTTTAGATCTCCTAACAAGTTCAGCTAAAGCATTAGAAACGTTAGACGGAACAGACTCAGTATCTTCTTTCAAAATAACTTCTGAAATTGTGTTTGAAAGAACAAATATTGCATGTTTATGTTCAGCTTTAGTTCTGTGAATATGATGAGGACTTATATTAAGAGCAATATATTCACTACAAGAGTTAGGTATCTCACTCTCTGTTTCTAAATATTTCAAAACATATACTAAAAACTGGTGCATTTGAATCATTTCATCTTTATACATAAATAACCTCTATATATTATAATTTTAACATTCTCAGCCATAATATTATTTTTATAATCATAGCTCGATGAAATCAATTTTAAAGCACTGAAATCATTAATAATGTTCATTTATATAATTTTAAAATTAATTTTTAACATAAATTTGTACTATTAAACATTAATTTTATATTAATAATTCGTATTATTGATTTTATATTAAAATAAAATTAATATAATATCAATATTAAAATACCAGTATTATAGTATTACATCAATATCATATATATAAGATATGCTTATGATATATTTTTTACATAATATGTTATATAATATAATAATACTATTATACAAAATGATATTATATAAATAATGTATTATACAATATATGGTGTATTTTATATATTATATTATTTTTGCAATTCATGAAATATTATATTAATACATGATATTTTTTTACAATGCATATTAATTTAATTATATAATCTATGTATTAACTTATTTAAAAGGATACTATTTTAAAATATAACTATTGGTTTATTTAATGAATGTATACTATTAAAATATCCATTATACATAAGAATGTATATAATCTACAAGTGATGATTATATTTTATTAATATTTATATTTGTTTATATTTATTGATAAAATCTATTTTGAAGTAAACAATTATATTATTATACCAATATAATTTATATTTTCAAATTGTTTATAAATGTTTTTATGAACAATAGAAGATAACATAATATTTATATTATTCTAAAATTATAATATTTAATTAATACAATAATTAAGTTGTTTTAAATTATTAACTTTTTTATATCCAAAAATATCGAATTATCCTCAATTAATCATTGAAAATAATAGCAATGAGAAAAAATAAAAAAATAATAGTTAATAATGAATAATATATTTAATAATTAATAATAGCTAATGATGAATAGCTGATAATGAATAATATCTAATATTGATGACTGCTAATAATGAATAATAGCTAATAATTATAATAATAAAAAAAGTTTGTAAAATTTTATGTGAAATTTTATATAATATTTTAATAAATTCTTATTCCTAATTTATAGTTGATTTATATGGAAATTCTAGATTATAAAAAAGAAAATATAGTTAAATTAACAAAGAGATCACAAGATGATATTGAAGATGTTCTCCCTGTTGTTTCAGATATTTTAAAAAATGTTAAAGAGTCAAAGGACTCAAGCTTAAAAAAATATACTGCAAAGTTTGATAATGTTAAAATTGAAACATTTAAAGTCTCACAAGAAGAAATAGAGAATAGCTATACTAACTTAAAAAAAGAAAATCCAAAGCTAATTGAATCTCTTAAAAATGCAAGTAAAAATATAGAAGATTTCCACAAAGAACAAATTCCAAAAGAATGGAATATGGAAATTACGAAAGGGATTACAGCAGGACAGATAATTCGCCCTATTAATATTGTAGGATGTTATATTCCTGGAGGAAGAGCTGTATATCCTTCATCCATTTTAATGACAGTCATTCCTGCTAAAATAGCTGGAGTAAGTAGAATAATATGTTGTACTCCCCCACAAAGTGATGGAAAAGTAATGGATGCAATTTTAGTAGCTGCTGATATTGCAGGAGCAGATGAGATATATAAAGTTGGTGGGGCTCAAGCTATAGCTGCAATGGCCTATGGAACAGAATCTATACCAAAAGTGGAAAAAATTGTTGGTCCTGGAAATATATTTGTTACAGCAGCTAAAAAACTTGTTTATGGAGAAGTTGATATTGACTTCCCAGCTGGTCCATCTGAAGTCTTAATAATAGCTGATGAAACTGCGAATCCAGAATATTTAGCTTATGACATATTATCTCAAGGGGAACATGATCCTAATGCTTCTTGTTTTTTAGTAACTGATAGTGAAAATATAGCTAAAGAAACTAAAAAAGAAATAGAAATAAAAACACAGCAAGCAAAAAGAAAAGAGATTATAGAAGAATCCCTTGAAAAATATGGAAAAATAATATTAACTAAATCAATAGAAGAATCAATTGAAGTTTCCAATGAATATGCACCAGAACATTTAATTATAATGACAAAAAACAGTGCTACTGATCAAAAAATACTTAAAAAGATCACAAATGCAGGTTCAATATTTTTAGGAAAATATTCTCCAGTAGCTGCTGGAGATTATGGCTCTGGAACAAATCATGTTCTTCCTACAGCAAGTGGAGCTAAAATGTACTCTGGTCTTTCAACAGAATCATTTTTAAAGAAACCTACAGTACAAACAATTACTGAAGAAGGATTAAAATCTTTAGAATCTATTGTTATTCCAATAGCTGAATATGAAGGACTTTATGCTCATGCTGATTCTGTAAAAGTTAGATTAAATAAAAAAGATAAATAAAAAGTCAATATGAAAATATTAAAAATAAAAGAAAATAAAAAGGAATTTCTAGATTTGCTATTATTAGCTGATGAAGAAGAAGAGATGATAGACAAATATCTAGAAGATGGAGAACTTTTTACTTTATATGATGATGATTTAAAATCTCTATGTGTTTTAACTTCTTTAAAGGATAGTTATGAACTAAAAAACATAGCAACATATCCTCAATATCAAAATCAAGGATATGGGCAAAAATTAATTGAATTTATAATTGATTACTGTAAGTGTAAAAACAAATTCAAAAGTATTTATGTTGGAACAGGAGATTGTGAAAAAATAATCAATTTTTATGAAAAATGTGGATTTGAAAAATCCCATAAGATAAGTAATTTTTTTGTTGACAATTATAAGAAACCTATTTTTGAAGACGACAAGCAATTAATCGACATGATTTATTTAAAAAGAGATTTATATTAAAAATTATTACAATACAAATTAAAATACTAAAATAATAAACTATTAATTAATTAAAATATATTAATTAGAAATATATTAAAAATTAATATATTATTCAAAATTATATTATTATTTTAAACTATACATTTATTAAAAAATTAAAATAATAATTAATATGATAATTAAAATAATAAAATATTGATTAAATAATAAAATCTATAAAAATAAAATATGGATTAAAATATTAATTAAAATAATAATTAAATTATTAAAAATAAAATACTGATTAAGATATCAATTAAAATAATAATTAATATGATAATTAAAATAATAAAATATTGATTAAATAATAAAATCTATAAAAATAAAATATGGATTAAAATATTAATTAAAATAATAATTAAATTATTAAAATTTATAAAAATAAAATAAAAAATAATAAAATTATAATTTATGATTTACTAAAAAATATTTTATAATATTATAATTTTATAATATATTATAATATAACTTTATTTTATAACATAACTTATCAAAAAGGTGAAAAATTGACAAGATTATCCGATGATTGGAGAAGAACTCATTATACTAAAGAAGTAGATGAAAGTACAACTAACAGTGAAGTCACAGTTATGGGTTGGGTTCATGAAATAAGAGACCTTGGTGGAATTATTTTTGTGCTTATTAGAGATAGAGAAGGAATGATACAGCTAACCGCCCCAACTAAAGAAGTATCCGCTGAATTAGTAGAAACAATTAGAAAATTAAGGAAAGAATCTGTAATTGGATTAAAAGGTATAGTTCAAGAAAGTGGGAAAGCACCCAATGGTGTTGAAATCATACCAAATGAAATTAAATTATTTTGCTTAGCTAACCAACCATTACCAATGGATCCAACAGAGAAAGTAAAAGCAGAAATTGACACTCGTCTTGATTCTAGATTTATAGACCTTAGAAAACCATCAGTGAGTTCTATATTTAAAATAAAAAGTAAAATGCTCCATACAGTTAGATGTTTCTTTGAAAAAAATGGATACTTAGAAGTTAATACTCCAAAACTTGTTGCTTCAGCTACCGAAGGAGGAACTGAATTATTCCCGATTACTTACTTTGAAAAAGAAGCATTCCTTGGTCAAAGTCCTCAATTATATAAACAGATGATGATGTCAGCTGGTTTTGATAAAGTTTATGAAATAGCTCAAATATTTAGAGCTGAAGAACATGATACACTACGTCATTTGAATGAAGCTGTTTCCATTGATATGGAAGCTTCTTTTATGGATGATGTTGAAGTTATGAAAGTCTTAAATGATTTGGTCCAAGAAGTAATAATAAATGTTAAAGAAGACTGTAGTGAAGAGTTAAAAACTCTCGGAATTGATTTAGAAACTCCAGAAGGTCATTTTGAAATTGTAACTTATGATGATGCTGTTGATATGATAAATTCCAAAGATGTTCCAATGGAATGGGGAGAAGACCTATCAAGAGCAGCTGAAAAGGCACTTGGTGATATGATGGATGGATATTACTTTTTAACAGAATGGCCAACAGAAATAAAACCATTTTATGTAATGCCAAATGAAAAAGACCCAATAAAAAGTCATGCATTTGATTTAATGTATAAAGATCTTGAAATATCATCTGGAGCTATGAGGGTTCACCAACACGACTTACTTAGAGAAAAAATAGCTGAAAAAGGATTAAATCCTGATGCATTTGGAGGATATTTGAAAGCATTTGAATATGGCATGCCACCTCACTCAGGATGGGGTCTTGGAGCAGATAGATTCAACATGACTCTAACAGGATTAGAAAATATAAGAGAAACAGTTTTATTCCCAAGAGACAGACGTAGATTAACACCTTAAGTCTGTTTTTCAATTTTTTTATTTTATTTTTAATTATATTATTTTTTTTCAGAATCAATTCCTGAATCAATTTTTTATGAATTGATTTTTTATGAATTAATTTCTGAATTAATTTTCTCTGAATTGATTTTTTTAAAAATTAATTTATTTTCTTTCAATGAATTAATTATAATTTTTTAAGTATTCTATAAATCAATTTTTATATTATAGTTTTATTATTAATATTGTAAACTAATTAATTCATTAATATAATTAATTAAATATGATTAATATAATTAAATATAATTAAAAATAAAAGAGTTTAAATATTCACAATTATATTAAAAGAGGAATGATATTGAAAGAAAGAATAATGTTGTTTTTAGGAAGTAAGTTAAAAATTTCTAAATCAGAACTTTTTGCAATTTTGACAGCTTTAACAGCGACAGTTTTAATTATAAGTAATCTAGCTAGTACTAAGATGTTTGATTTTTTTGGAACTGGTTTAGTTTGGGATGGTGGAGCAATACTTTTTCCTCTTTCTTATATTCTAGGAGATGTGATTACTGAAATTTTTGGTTTTCAAAAGGCCAAAAAAGTAATTTGGACAGCATTTGCAATGAATTTAGTAGCTGTTTTAGGACTATTCATTGTTCAAATTTTACCTCCAGGTCCAGGATGGGGAAATCAAGTGGCATATGAAACAATTATAGGATTCATGCCCCGTATTGTTGCTGGTAGCTTAATAGCATTTGTAACTGGACAAATTCTTAATGCTTATGTTTTTGTTAAAATTAAAGAGATTACTAAAGGCAAACATTTATGGCAAAGGGCAATTGGTTCAAGTCTTGTTGGAGATTTGGTTGATACTTTAATTTTCACTACCATAGCATTTATCGGTACTATTTCAACCACACAATTCCTTGGATTGTTAGTTATTGCATACACTTCCAAAATCATTGGTGAAACATTATTATTACCTGTAACTTATGGTGCAGTTAAATTATGTAGAAAAGTGGTGGAAAATGACACAGAACCAATTTAGTTTTGAAATCAATGCAAAAATTCCAGATGCCTTAGGTAGAGCAGGTATTATTCATACTCCACATGGTGATATTCACACACCTAACTTTGTAGTAGTTGGTACTTATGCCAAAGTCAAGTTTCTAGAACCTCAGCAATTTCATAATATTAATGCTCAAGTAATGATTAGTAATGGATTCCATTTATCTAAAATTGATGATGAAATAGAAAAAGCTGGAGGATTGTCCAAATATTCTGGATACAACTGTCCTACGATTACAGATAGTGGTGGATTTCAAGTCATGTCATTTGGTAGTGGTTTAGGTAAAGTAATTTCAATGGACAAACGAAACATTGCTCGTGAACAATTTAAAACAGATAAAAAACGCCATTTATCAAGGGTAACAGACGATGGAGTATATTTTAAGAGAAATGAGAAAGATGATGAAAAACTTTTCACACCAGAATATTCAATGGAATTTCAACATAAAATTGGTGCTGATATCATCATGGCATTTGATGAATTAACTAACATTGGTGATAGTAGAGAGTATAATGAAGAAGCACTTGATCGTACTTATAGCTGGGCAAAAAGATGTTTAACTGAACATAAAAAATTAACTAAAGAGAGAGTTGGAAAACCTTATCAAGGACTTTTTGGTGTGTTACAAGGTGCACATTATCAAGATCTACGAGAAAAAGCTGCTCGTGATTTAGGAGCAATGGATTTTGATGGGTATGGTATAGGTGGTGCATTTGAAAAAGAACAGCTCCCTAATATTTTATTCTGGGTGAATTCAATCTTACCAGAATCAAAACCTCGACACTTACTTGGTCTTTCCAAACCAGATGATATTTTTATTGGAGTAGAAAATGGATGTGATACTTTTGATTGTGTTGCACCAACTAGAGAAGCAAGACATGGAAAAGTTTACACTCTTGATGGAGATATTAACATAAGAAATGCAAAATTTGCAGAAGATCCTTCACCTTTATTCAAAGGTTGTGAATGTCCAACTTGTAAATCTCAATACACTCGAGGTAAAATTAACAAATTATTGAAAAATAAAGATGGATTAAAAACTGAAGAGGAAATTATTAGAGATAAACAAATAGCTATAGAACTTATAACAACTCATAATGTCCATTTCATTATTAAACTTACACAAGAAATCCGTAAATCCATTATTGATGGAAACTTTTTTGATTTTCGTGATAAATGGTTAAAAAGGTATTATAAATAAATCAAAATAGTTATAAATTGATTTTTTGTTTTTTTGTGTGATAATTAATAAATTAATATAAATAATTAAAAATAATAAATTGATTTTTTATTTAATAATTAATAAATTAAAATTTTATAAATTAAAACAGTAAAAACATATTTAATTAATAAATTAAGATGAATAATTAAAATAATTAATAAATCGAAATTTTAAATAAATTAAAACAATAAAAGCATATGAAAAACAAAAAGGGAAACTATGGAAAATTATAAAGTAGCTATTATAGGTGGAGGACCAGCTGGAATGATGGCTGCAATATCTGCTGCAGAACAGCTGAAAAGTAAAAATCAAATCGTTTTAATTGAAAAAAATGATCAATTAGGAAAAAAATTACTTTTAACAGGAGGAGGTAGGTGTAATATAACAAACTTAAGTCCTATGAAAAAGATTTTAGATAAATTTGAAAAAGAAGAAAAATTTTTCCTAAAACATGGATTTTATACATTTGATAATAAAAAATTACTTTCTCTTTTTGAATCAAAAGGATTAACATTTAAAACAGAAGAAAATAATAGATGTTTTCCTATAACTGATGATTCTAATTCAATTCTAAAAATACTAAAAGAATATTTAGATGAATTTAATGTAGATATTTTATTAAATAATCAAGTTAAATCCATAGAAAAAATTGAAAATAATAAAAATAATAAAAATAATGAAAATAATAAAAAAACTTCCATTTTTACCATTAAAACAACCAATGAAACAATATATTCAGAAAAAGTAATATTAGCTACTGGAGGAATTAGCTATCCTCAAACAGGTTCAACTGGAGATGGATATGCAATAGCTAAAAACTTTAAACACACAATTTCTTGTTTAACTCCTGGTGCTATTCCATTGAAGGTAGAAGACAATTCATTAAAACAGCTGTCAGGAATAGCTTTAGAAGATGTTATAGTTTCATATAAATCTAAAAAAATATATGGAAGAGGTAATGTATTAATCACACACTTTGGATTGTCTGGCCCTCCTATTTTAGATATTAGTAAGTATATCTCAGAAAAAATTCAGATTCAAAGAAATGAATTTAATAAAGGAAAGAAAGTGGATAACACAGATGAAGAAGAGATTTTACTTGAAGATACATTTATAAATATTGATTTAGCTCCAGATATGACTGAAGATGAGTTAAATCAAAAAATAATAGCTGATTCCCAAACAAATGGGAAAACCATGATAAAGAACTATCTTAAATATTATTTAAAAAATCGTTTTATTGATTTCTTTTTAAATAAAATTAATGTTAGTGGTAATAAAACACTTAGTAATATGACTAAAAAAGATAAAAACAAAATAATAAACAATTTAAAACAATTACAAATAAAAATACACAGTTTACCAGAAAAAGCATCCATGATTACATGTGGGGGAGTAAATATTAATGAAATTGATCCTAAAACTATGGAATCAAAGTTAGATAGTGGAAAAGGACTTTATTTTGCAGGGGAATTATTAGAACCTTGTGGTCCAACAGGAGGTTATAACCTTCAAATAGCTTTTTCAACAGGTTATTTATCTGGAATTTCAGCTGCAAAGGATTGAGATAAATAGTTTTAAAGAAATATTTCATTAACAATAATTAGCATATAAAGAAAATAGAACATTAGAAAAATAAATAATCTGAAAAATAGCCCATTAGAAAAATTTTTACATTAGTTATATCATATATTATACTATATACAATATTAATTAAGAAATGAGGCAATTAAATGGATTCAAAAGTTTATAAAGGCTATCAAACTGTAATTCCATCAGAAATAAGAAAAAAATTAGGAATAAAACCTAATGACAAGATAACATGGAATTTAATGAGCGATGGAACTGTGAATTTAAATTTCAAGAAACAAAAAACAACAGAGGACCTCATAGGTTATGTATCTAGTAAAAATAAGACAGATTCAGCGAAATTAAAGAAACAATCTCAAAGAGGTTTAAACATAGATATTTATAGATAGTAGCTATTTAATAGTATTATTAAATGATAACGACAAAAATACCACAAAAAGCAAAAATATACATAAATAGGCTAAAGTTGGTAAAATAGTAAAAAAGTTTATAAAATAGATAAAAGTTGATAAAAATATAAATAATATTTAAAAAAATTGTAATTAAATATCAAAAACACTTTTAGCTGTATTTTCTGTGATTTTATCAATAGTATCAACTGATTCTTCTTTGATTTCAGCTAACTTCTCAATTACATAAGCTACATTAGCAGGTTCATTTCTGTCTCCTCTTTTTGGAGCTAGATATGGACTGTCAGTTTCAGTTAATATATTTTCTATTGGAATATCTTTAGCTAATTCTTGATGATGATTTGAATAACAGATCATTGTAGAAAATGAAGTATAATATCCTTCTTCTATTAATTTTTTAGCTGTTTTCAAGCTACCACTATAACAGTGAAATATAACACTTGGAATATTATCATATTCTTTAACAATATTAAATGCCTTTTTTTCACAATCTCTTGCATGAATAAGAAGTGGAATTTCATATTCATTTGCAAGTTCTACAAATTTTGTAAAAATTTCTCCTTGGCGAGCTCTTTCAGTTTTATCTTTAACATAGAAATAATCCATTCCTACCTCGCCAATAGCTACAATATCATTTATATGTTCTTTTATATATTTTATAACTAGGTTTAAGTCATCAGAATCACTTTGTCCAGAACTAACTGGATGAAAACCAAAAGTAGGATATATAAATCCTGAGTATTCTTCTGATAGTTTTAAAGCTCTTTCGTTTCCTTCAAGACTAGTTCCAGAATTTATCATTGCACTTAGCTTTTCTTTTGCTCGTTTTATTGTTTCTTCTCTATCTTCGTTAAATGGTTCAAAATCAATGTGACAATGAGTATCAATCATTATATCATACCTAATCTTTTATTAATTAATGTTAAAATTTTATAGAAATTCTAATATTATTAGCTTTTATTAAATGAAATACTTTTAAATTTTATTAAAATGTTTTTTATAAGCTATTGTAATATTTTATTAAATAAATTTACATTTGTTTAATTTAATATTTATAACATTTTTATATATTTAAAATTTTATAAATTTTTTACATAAAAAAGTAGTATTTTAATAATAAATATTTGATTTATTTTGTATAATAAATAGATAATAGATAAAAATGAGTAAAAATGAATAAGAATAAATAAAAAAAGGATAAAAGATTTAAATTTATCCTTTAAAGATTGTTTTTAGTGTTTTAAGCTGATTGATTTTTTGTTGTTAGCTAATATTATTTCTTTGTTTTTGTTTTTTGGATCTACTTGGAAGTGTGCTATGCAGTATCTGTGGTTTGCTTTGTCTGGGAAGTAGCTGACGATTATTGATATTTTCTTTCCTGGAGCTATTGATTTGATTTTAATGTATTTGGTTTTGATTTTGATTCCTTTTCTCATATGGAAAAGAGCCAAAACAGTAGATTTAGATTTTAAACTTCCAGTATTAGCTATTGTAACTCTATAAGTTGACACTCTTTTCTTAAATGATAATTTTTTGATTGATAAGATTCCTAAGTTGGTTTTAGAGGTTATTTTTTGTACTGCTTTGGTTGTTGATGATTTGTAGTTGTTGTCTCCTGCAAATTTAACTGTTAGAGTGTGTTTTCCACCTTTTAATCCAGCTATCTTGAATACAGCTATTCCTTTGTTGTTAGTTGTTGCAGTGTATGTTTTTCCATTGATTTTTAATGAAACTTTTTTGTTTTTGAGAATGTTGCCGTTTATGTCTTTTAAGGTTACTTTTATATTAGTTTTTTTACCTTCATTAATAGTAGGTGCAGAAACAGTAATAATAGTATTTTTTTCTAATACTGCATTAATTGTTGCAGTAGTATTGGATTCACTGTAAAAAATGGTTTCTAAAGTATTAGTAGTATTAAATTCTTCAAGGGTTGCAAAAAGATTGTATGTACCTGTTTTAGGAATGTTGTAGGTAAATTCAGCAATACCATTGTTGTTGGTTATTGCAGATCCTATTAATTTTCCATTAGCATAGAAATTAATAGTTGCACCAACAATAACATTACCATTATGACTATTAGTAGCTTTCACTCTTATGGTAACTTTATTGCCTGAAACAGTAGTATTAATAGCTAAATCTGATTGAATATTAATAATATTTCCTGAACCATCTATATCACCATTATTAACAATATCATCTCCAGAATTTCTAGAAACAGTATTGTTTTCAACAGTAGCATTACCATTATTAATTATACCATCACCAGCATTATCATTAACAGTATTACCATCAATAATAGCATTACCTTCATTAGAAACACCATTACCACCATTACCAACAATCTCATTATCAACAATAGTAGAATCACCACCATTACCAGTATTCACACCATCACCAGAATTGCCAGAAATATTATTACCCTCCAATGTAGCATTACCATCATTAAGAATACCACCACCATCATTATCAGAGATAGTAGTGTTAATGATATGAATTGAACCTGTATTGTTTACAGCATATCCTTGGCTAGATTTCAAAGTATTATTTGTTATAATACTATCATAAATAGTCAAATTCCCACCTATACCACCACCATTACAATAAACAAGATTACCTTCAAAAATAGTATTATTTGCAATAATATTATTATAAATCGACATGGTAGCACTTGTATAGATTAAATGACCACCATAAATTGTATTATTACTAAAAGTACAATTAACTACAGAATAATTTTCAACATTATTGAAGATTAAAGAACTTTCATTTACAGTACTATTGATGAATGTACAATTAATTAAAGCACTGTTATTACCACCATTTCGAATGGTAGCACCCGAATTAGGTGCACTATTATTGATGAATATAGAATTAATTATAGTCTTATTAACACCATAACTGTAGATTGCACCAGCAAAACTATTTAATGCATTATTTCCATTGAAATAAGAGTTAATTATGCTTAAATTAACAGCACCATTGTAGATTGCACCACCAGATATTATTGCTGTGTTATTAGTAAATTCAGAATTAATTATATTCATATTATGACCCGAACTGTAATAATTGAAGATTACACCACCACGACATGCAGTATTGTTGATAAATGTACAATTATCGACAGTAATGTTACTTCCAGCATTGTAGATTGCGCCACCATAGCCATTCGAAGAAGTTGAATTAGTTACTTCATTATTTGAAAATGTACAGTTTATGAGTGTCATCTTAGTAGCTCCATAGTTGTTGTAGATTGCTCCACCATTGCCTATAACATTTGCATTCAGGAATGTTATGTTTATGAATGTTACATTAAGGTTATTTCCTATTGAAAAAATCCTGCTGAGTCTTTGTGCATCCAGGATGACTTTGTCTTTGGTTTTTCCTTGAATTGTAATGTTTTTATTAATTGTCATATTGGTATTGTTGTTACCTGTGTATATTCCTTCTTCTAGTTCAATTATATCTCCATGAATTGAATCATTGAGCGCTTTGCTTATTCCACCAGAAGTCTGATTATCAATAGTAGTAGTGGTAGCTGCAAAACCAGCTTGCAAACTAATTACAGCAAATAAAATAATACTCGCTATAATTAATGTATGAGTTATAATTTTTTTATTTTGTTTAATAATTTTATTCACCTCCCCATTTATGGGATTAATTTTTTCGAAAATTCTAAAATGTGATGCAAAAAAGAATAAAATAGTCCCTAAAAAAAGAATTTAAAATAAGGGGTGAATAATTATCTAAAAAAATTCTTAATAGAACATATTTATCCTTTTTAATAAATCACATTTACAAATTTTTTTTTGATTAATATAAAACCATTAATATAATTAATAAACTCTCCCGAAAGTTAACATCTACTAATTAAATTAAAAAAAAGAGCATTTATTCAAATATCATTGCATAATAGCCCCTCTAATCTTATATAATCATGAAAAAATTACTCAAAAAAAATAATCATGATAAATTATGATAACCTTTTCATCATTATATAAATAAGACATAATATAACTAAAAAAATATAATAAAAAATAACCCCTCTAAAACAATATAGTTTTGAAAACCCCTCCTTTATCAAAGAATAATATTATTACTAAAAAATTTACTTCGTTATATTCAGGTTAAACGAACTAACTTACTATTTTTTAAATATAATTACTATAAAATTGATTTACAGTTCATACAAAAATATTCTAACAATTATAAAATTTATTAAATATTCAATATTTTTCATATAATTTACCTTTAATAAAGAAAATCTCCCTCTATTTTTCCAAATCATAGCTATTTTTTCTTAATTTTACTTCGTTTAACCTGAATTAAACGAACTAAGAAAAAATATGATTAAACTATATTAAATAATGAAAACAGCTATCAATAACTGAATTCAATATTTAATATAATAGCAATTTAGTAATGTTTATTTTACTAATACAATTATATTGGCAAAGAGATATATAAAGATTGCGATTTTGTAAAAAATACTTTACAATAGAAAATATAAACATATAACTAAAAAACCAACACAATTTTACAAAAAACACAAAACTAAAAATACAATATATAAAAAAAGAAGATATTCCATATCCATTCTAAAATATTAATAAACTATTATAATAAAAATAAGAAATAGAAAATATAATAATTAGTATAATTAACGAAAATCATTATTTATTCAATGAAAAAGCTATGAATAGCTAGATATAAAAGATAATACAATATTGATAACTAATAAATATCTTTAATATATACATCATTTATAATTAAAATTTTATATTAAAACTATATAGTGAAAACAGCTATATTTATATAAAATCATACCCAATAATAGATAAGGATAATAATAACTAATAATAAGTAATAATATAATCAAACTGTGATAAAATGAAAATAAAGTACAGTACAATGATAGTTAAAGATATGGAAGAATCAGTACACTTTTACAAAGATAAATTAGGTTTTGAAATAGATAGTGAATATAATCTTCCTCAGGGGAAAATCACTTTATTAAAAGGTGAAGGAGATACCCTAATAGAATTAATAGAAAACGAATCATTTGATATTGGTCTTTATTCTGTAGGCATGGATGTTGAAGATATGGATACTGAAGTTGAAATGCTTAAAAATAAAGGAATTAAATTTGAAATGGAACCTATTGAAATAACAGTAGGGTCTATGGCACTATTCAAAGACCCTAATGGAGTTAATATTGTTCTAGTTCAACATAATGAATGAAAAATAAAAAATAGAAAAAATAGATAAAATAAAATAAAGAAAAAAATAAAAAATAAAAAATAAAAAATAACTAAACAAAAAAGAATGATTTTAAAATTTTACTATTTTAATGGGCTGAGATAACATGGAAAGGAAAAATAAACTTATTATAGCAATCCTGATTGTAGCTGGTATTGGGATACTTGCTTTGGCATGGGGAACTTTTTTAGGAGGTCCTAACTTAAATGATGGAAACAGGACAATTTTAGTATTAGGTGTTGACAAAGGTGAACAACCAGGTTTAGGTGGTTTGGATATGGCATTTTTGATATATATGCAAAATGGTGAAATAAAAAAATATGAACCTGTATATCCTGGACAAATGAGACACCCTACACAACCTGCTCCAAACAACATATATTCAGGTACAATGCGACTTCATGATTCATTATGGTCCAACCATAAAGAAGGAACTCCAGAATATGATCGAGATGTAAGGCAAGGTATGGAATATGCAAAAGAAACAGTAGCTGCAGAAACTGGAGTAAAAGCTGATGCAGTAGTAGCAGTCACAAATGTGGGATTAGATGCAATTTTAGATTCAATTAGACCATTTAAAGTTAATGGAGAAGTTTCTGATCTTGATTCAACAAGCATTATAAGAGAAAATGACAATTATTCAGGTTATAAAGGTAGTAGTAACAGTAAAGGAACAATGTCAAGAGGAGATGCAGTAATGGTATTAATAAAAGCTATTACACAAGCTGCAACAGACCCTTCAAAAAAGAATACAATGATTAAGGCTGCTTTAGATGAATATAATAAAGGAACAATAATCATGGAGCCTCAAGGATCTTTTATGGGTTTATTAGCTTCAAAAGGTCTTGAATCTCTAACAAGTTAGAATACATAAACATAGAAAAATAAAATAAACCTATAAAAATAAAACAAATATACAATAACAAAACAAACAAATCACAATAAATAAACAAACTAAAAAAACAAAACGAACATAAAAGAATAAAACAAATACTTAAAAATAAAATAAACACATAAAAATGAATAAATATATAAAAAAGGTTAATAAAATCAATTTAACCTTTTATTCATTTATTTTTATTTAAATAATATTATTAAAATAAAATTTGGATCTATGATAATATTCAAAGATCTTTATAGAATTAATATTGTATTAGTTAATATTAAATTAATTCAAAATATGACTAAATTAAACCCCATATCTTCTTTCTCTTTGTTGATAATCACGAATAGCTCTTAAAAAGTCAACTTTTCTTAGTTCAGGCCATAAACTATCACAAAAATAAAGTTCAGAATATGAAGATTGCCATAAAAGGAACCCACTAAGACGTTCTTCACCACTAGTACGAATAATTAAGTTAGGGTCTTCAAGTCCTGCAGTATAAAGGTTATCACTTACTAATTTTTCATCAATTTGATCTTCAGTAATTTTTCCATCTTTAACATCTTTAGCTATCTTTTTTATAGCATCTACTATTTCAAGACGACCATCATAACCAATAGCTAAATTAAATAATTTTTTATTATAATGTGCAGTTGATTCTTCTGCTTCTAAAATAGCTTCCCTAACGGTTTCGGGTAAAAGATCAAGTCTACCAACTACTTTAACTTTTACTTCATTTTTATGAATTTTTTCATGAGAAACAATTCTTTTAAAGTTTTTTACAAATAAATTCATCAAACCTTCAACTTCTTCAGCTGGTCGATTAAAATTCTCAGTTGAAAAAGCATAAGCAGTTACTATCTCAATTCCAAGATCAATACTCCAATCAAGAACTTTTTCAAGTGTATCTACTCCAATTTCATGCCCTTTAATAACATTTATATTTCCCTGAACACGAGAATATCTTCTATTACCATCCATGATAATAGCTATGTGTTTAGGCATACTATTTGGATCCAATCCTCTTGAAATCCGCCATTCATATAGTTGATAGATTGGTTTCAGTATATCCATTATTTTCTCCTTAAAATATTTTAATTTATGTAATTTCTTATAATAATTAATTTTTTAAAACAATTTTACAATTAATTTAAATAATTTTAAAATAATTTATATTTTACAATAATTTATAATTATAAAATTATATTTATAAAATTTATATGATTATATTTTAAATGATTATATTCCAAACGATTATAATTATATCTATAAAATTTATATGATTATATTTTAAATAATTATATTCCAAACGATTATAAAATTATATTTATAAAATTTATATGATTATATTTTAAATGATTATAAAAATAATATTTATAAATTTAATTAATAATATATGATAATCTATATTAGATTTATATTAGATTACATTATTATGATTATTTTAATTATTTTAACATCCTATTTTATATAAGTATATGTTAGCATATAAACTTAAATATTCATAAATATTTTTCTAAATTATAAAAATTAAGAGTTTATAAACTTTTATTGACTAAACTCTGTGCAAACTTCAATGCACGAATATATCCTTCTTTTGTTTGATCACGACTAGTATCTATGAATATTTTATCCATTCCAAGAGCAATTGCACCATAACTTTCCCATGAACTTAAAAGAACAAGACTTCTAAATATTATATTGCCTATGATTCCATCAGGAGCAATGATAATATTATTCCCTTCTTTAACAGCTTTTTCTATTAATATATAATAATTTTTCACAGAAAAATCTGAAAGAAATTCTAGATTCAAAAGTGAATTTTCAATTTTTTCTACAAGTTCTTCACTTTCTTCAATTGATTTATCAATAGTTGAGCTTCTTCCCAAATCTTCTTTTCTTCCATCAGCTAAAATAGCTATTTTAGGAACTTTATCAATTTTATTCATGAATTCAGCTGCATAAATAGCTAAATTCAATTTTTCATCAATACTATCTCCTTCATCAATACCTACGGGTCCAAGTAAAAACTCTTGGTTTTCACTGGTATTAGCTTTAATATAACTAGCTCTATATATTGGTTTATTTATTTTTTCATCTGATTTATCAGTTTCATTTAAATCGTTTAAACCATTCAAATTATTCAAATTATTTGAACCATTTAAACTATTAGAATCATTTGAACTATTCAAATCAGTCAAACTATTTGTAGCATTCATATTTAATTCTTTTAGATTTTTTAAAATATTAAAAGATTTTAAGGACCCTCTTATAATAGCATCGAATTTTTCACTTTTTAAACCTTGAATTAACTCTTCATCAGACTTAGCTAATTCAATATTGAAATTTTCGTCCCTATTTAATAATTCTGCTGCTAATAGAGCATTTTTATTCTCACCACAACCTATTAATAAATTCACCATATCTATTTATATCTTTTTTATTATTTTTATAATTATAGAATTTAATAACTTAAGATTTTAGAATTTTAAAAATTTTCAAATATTATAATTTCAAAATTTAATATTTTTCAAAAAAATAGTAAATTTTTGAATATAATAAATTTTAAAATTAATCTATTTTATTAATTCTAACAATAATTAACAATTAAATAATAATGTAAATAATTTATAACTATAAATCTATAATTTAGAAAATATTCAAAAATTAAATAGCAGAAAAAAATATTTAAATAAAAAAATAATGTAAAAAAGAAAGAACAACGTTTATTTCAAGAAATAAAGTATAAATTGTCTAAAAATCAAATGTTATTATTAAAATTATAGTTATGAAAATAAAAAACAAAAAATATCTAATTTTATATATTAATAGAAAAGGTTATATTTAATGAAAACAAATAAATAATGGATAAGTAATATTAGTAGATAATAAGATTACTTATAGTATGATATAATAAAAAATTATATGATTCATTATTAGTATTTATATCAAATTATTTATTATTACTTAATCAATTAATAACTACTTTTAAGATAGTTTATTTTTAAAAATATGGGAAATAAGTTATTTATCCTATTAACCAATTTTCTTTTGTATATTTATAATTAAATTACAAAGTGGAAATTGTAGAGCAAATTAAAAATAAAAAAATAAAAAAAAACTAATCAAAAAAAAGCAATTTTAAATTTACTATTTTAAGTAGGTGGTAACATGGAAAGAAGAAATAAACTTATTATATTAATTATGGTTGTAGCAGCTATTGGAGTACTTGCTATAGTTTGGGGAACTTTTTTAGGAGGCCCTAACTTAGCTCAAGGAGATAAAAGTATTCTAGTATTAGCTGTTGATGAAGGTGAAAAAAGACCAGGTATGGGTGCTGTAGATATGGCATTTGTAGTTGAAATGAAAAATGGAAGTATAGCTAATTATACTCCAGTATATCCACATGGAATGAGGCATCCTACTCAAGCAGAACCTGCCGAAGCGCAAGCTCAAGGTGCAGGATCTAAGCTACTGCTTCACGATTCCCTATGGAGTAATGATACAGAGCAAGGAATGGAATATGCAAAAGAAATTGTAGAAGCCAACACAAATTTCACACCAGATGCAGTTGTAGCAGTTAATACAGAAGGATTAGATGCAGTTATAGCAGCTGCTGGACCAATTAAAGTAGATGGAAAAGAAGCTAATATTAGTGCAGTTGATCTTGTAAGAGAAAACGACCAATTACATGGTGGAAACATGACTCGTGGACAAGCAGTAATGGCACTTGCTTCAGCTCTCTCAACAGCAGCTAATAATCCAACAACCCGTAATGCAATGGTACAAGCTGCTTTAGATCAATTCTCAAAAGGAAACATCGTAATGGTTCCTCAAGGATCCTTTGTTAGCTTAATGGCTTCAAAAGGTCTTGGATCCATTATTGGATAAAAATAAATTCAATTATAAAGTTAGATTAACCTTTAGGTTATTCTTAACTTTAAATTTTAATTTTAATATCTAAATTTTAATTTATATCTTTAATTTTCAATTTAAAAAAAAAAAGAAATTCTATTTTTAATAATCTATTTTTAATATATTTAATTCTAAATATACTATTACTGATTTTTACAATTATTTCCAAGCTATTTTTAAAGAATCTTCAATAGCTATTATCAATTTTTCTAAATCTTCATCATTATGAGAAGAAGATAAAAAATTACATTCAAATTGGCTTGGAGGAATAAATACTCCGTTTTTCATCAATTCATGAAAATAAGTCGAAAATCTATCAGTATCTGATTTTTTAGCTATTTCATAGTTAGTTACTTTTTCTGGATTGAAATATATCTGAAACATTGAAGCTAAACCAACTGGTTGAATATTTAAATCTAATTTTTCAACTATTTTAGATATCTCATCTCTTAAATAATTTCCTTTTTTATTTAAATCCCTATAAAACTCTTGATCCAATTGATTTAAAGTAGAAATTCCTGCAGATACAGAAACAGGATTTCCATTAAAAGTTCCAGCTTGATAAACATTTCCCTGTGGAGCTATCATACTCATAATTTCTTTTTTTCCTGCAAAAGCACCCATTGGGAATCCTCCACCAATAATTTTACCCATGGTAACTAAATCTGGAGTAACAGAATAATAAGTTTGAGCACCTCCACGAGATAATCTAAAACCAGTTATCACTTCATCAAAAATAAGAATTATATTATTTTCTTCTGTAATTTCTCTTAAAAATTTTAAATAACCTTCATTTGGTTCAACACAACCAATATTCCCCATAACTGGTTCCACAATAATAGCAGCTATTTCATCTTTTTCATCAGCTATCAATTTAGTGATAGCTTCTTCATCATTGAAAGGACAACTAAGAGTGTTTTTAGTAGTATCTTCAGGAATTCCAAGAGAATCTGGAAGAGTAGCTGCTCCAGAACCTGATTTTACAAGAACATAATCGTGTGCACCATGATAGCTACCTTCAAATTTAACAATCTTATTTTTACCAGTAAAACCTCTGGCTAAACGTATTGCACTCATTGTAGCTTCAGTTCCAGAATTAACAAATCTAACCATTTCAGCAGCAGGAACTCTATCTATAACCATTTTAGCTAATTTGATTTCATTTTCAGTTGGTGCTCCATATGTAGTTCCATTTTCAATTTGTTTAAATACATTTTCTCGAACCAATGAATTTCCATGTCCTAATATTAAAGGGCCATAACCTAAACAATGATCAATATAATCATTTCCTTCAACATCCCATAAATGAGATCCTTCTGCTTTTTCTACAAAAAAAGGATAAGGTTCAAATGATCTTACAGGCGAATCAACTCCACCAGGCAAATATTTTTTAGATTCTTCAAATAATTCTTTAGAATTCATGATATCTCCATATAATTTTAATAAATATTATTGATATTACTAATTGGTAGTAATTATTTACAATTAGTAGTAATTAGTAGTAATTAATAGTGACTAGTAATAACTAATCATTACTAATCTTATAAAAATCTTATAAAATTTTATAAGATAAATGTTTATAAGACTAATCTTTTTTCATAGTTTGAATAAGAGAATTTACACAAGCTACAGCTACAGGAGTTCCTCCTTTAGGCCCTTCTGTAATAATATTTGGAATTGATGTGCTTTTTAAAGCTTGTTTTGAATCTGCAGCTCCAACAAATCCAACTGGAACACCAACAATAGAAGCAATGTCAAGTTCGCCTAATTCATATAATTCAATAGCTTTGTAAAGTGCAGTAGGTGCATTACCAACAGCTATAATTCCTTTAAAATCATTATCAGCTGCAAATTGGATAGCTGCTGCGGCTCTTGTAATTTTTTGATTTTTAGCTAAATCAATTACTTCCTGATTTTTAATGTAACAATCTACATTACCTTCATATTGAGTAATTCCTGATTTAACCATATTAATATCAGTTAATATATTTTCATTATTCTTCAATGCCTTTAAGCTATTTTCAACAAAATCAGAACTTATTGATACTAGTTTAGCATATTCGGGATCAGCTGTAGAATGAACAATTCTTTCTACAATATCTTGTTCTGCTGGAGAAAGTCCACCAATATCATTTTTTATTAAAGATCTGACAATTTCTCGGCTTTTATTAGCTATATCATATCCTTGCTTAGTAGATGCGCCCATAAACATATTATCACATGTTAAAACAAAAATCATTCTTTTGATTTAAGTGGAAGTAAATTTTTCTTTTTAAAAACTTTCTTAGCTGACATAACCCCATTAATAGCTGCTGGAAATCCTGCATAAGCAGACATTTGCATTATTATTTCAACTATCTCTTCAGGACTATTATCAACATTTAAAGCAGCATTAATATGATCTTCTAATTGAGCCTCAGCTGTTCCCATAGCAGTAAGAGCAGCTACTGTTGCCAATTCCCTAGTTTTTAAATCAACAGTTTCTCTTGTATAAATTTCAGAGTAAGGGAATTCGACTACAAACCTTCCAAGGTCAGGAGCAATGTCCTCTAAACCTTCAAAAAGGTCTTCAATAGCACCTTTATTAGTTATTTTTAGTATTTCCATTCCTTTTTTATAACGATTATCCATAAAAAATCACGATCAATTGATTTAAAAAATTTTCATTTCATTATTTTCATTTTATTAATATTATTTATGAATTATAATATTATTTATGAATTAAATATAATGTATAAATTAATTATATTATGTAAATTTTACATATAATTATTAAATATATTATAAAAATTATTAAATATATTTTATATATTATATTATATGAATTTCTTTTTTAAAAAACATTATTGAAATATAGATCAAAATTAAAGAAATAAATTCTAAAATAAAATATAAAATAAATTATAAATAAATTATAAAATAATTATTTATATTTAAAAAATCAATAATTGTTAAATATATAATATATCCAATCAATTGAAATAATTAAAAATCACAATATTTTAATGATTTAATAGCTTGAGATATGTGAAAAGGATTAAAAATAATTTTATAAATTTGTAAGATTAGGTCATCATATGAAACCTCATGTAATATTAAATGCAGCTATGACACTTGATGGAAAAATAGCTACAAAGACTGGAAGTTCGGAAATATCTGGGAAAAAAGATTTAGAACGTGTTCATAAACTTCGAAAAGAGGTTGATGGAATAATGGTAGGTATAAATACTGTGTTAGCTGATGACCCTAGATTAACAGTTCATAAAATAAATTCAAAAAAATCAGACAACCCTATTAGAGTAGTAGTTGATAATCAATGTCGGACTCCACTATCCTCCAGAATATTAAATGATGATGCTGAAACGATCATAGCAACTTCAGATTATGTAAAAAAAGACGATTTAGCTTTTGAACGTTGCCAAAAGCTTACTAAAGTGGCTGATATATTTTATTCAAATGAAAGTCCTGTGAACTTAAAAGAATTGATGAAATATCTCTACTCAAAAAACATTAAAACTCTTATGTTGGAAGGAGGATCAACTTTAAACTTTTCAATGCTAAAAGAAAACTTAATTGATGAAATAAGAGTATGTGTAGCTCCAATGGTTGTTGGAGGGAAAAATGCTAAAACATTGATTGATGGTGAAGGTTTTGATTTTATGAAAGATGCCATTAATCTTGAATTAAAAAATAGGTACCAATTAGGGAAAGATTTAATACTTGAATATACTGTTTTGCGATTTTAAAAGAAAACAAAGAACATACAACCCTATTTCTATATATAAAACTTTATAAACTATTAAATTTAATAATAGATATGAAGTTAATATTATGCTAGATAATTAAATTCAGAGTAAAAAAATTTATTAAATGAATTTACTTATTCGAAAACATTGATTTTCAATATAAATGAATCAATGCAATGTATATACATAAATGGAATTTTATAAAGTAAAAAATATTTAATGTTCTGATTACAAGCATATTCTTTACATATATAATTTAAGCTATACATTGAATTACATTGAACAAAGTATTCATAAAAAGTTTTCAAATATAAATAGTAATTATAAATTAAGATATAATATAATGAATAAATTCAGATATCAATAATGAATATAAATATTATAAATATAAATAATAATTAAATAATGATTTATTTTAATAAATAACTAATGATTTTTATTATATAGCTAATTTTAATAAATTTATTAATGAATTATTAATGAATATAAGTTATTAATGAATATAAATATTTAATATAATTATACAATTAATATAAGTATAAAAAATATAATTATATTGGATAATTAATAAAATAAACTAATTTAAAAAGATCTAAACCTTAGAATAAGAATAAAAATTTAGGGTTTAAATTAATGAGGTGGAAAAATTAGATTAAGCAAAAAAGCACTTATACTTATTGTATTTAGTATATTTTTCATTGGAATAAGTGCAAGTTATGCTAGTGACGTGAATGATACAATCACTAGTACTACCAATGAAAATGTCGGAGCAACTAACCTGATAAAAACTTCGGATAGTTCTTCAAATACTGATACAAACCAAAATATTACTAAAAATAACAGTTCTGATTCAAATACAAATAAAAATGTTTCTAGTAATAAAAAAGATAATCAAATCAAAGCAGCTGCCGGTGAGCCAAAAACTTTAACTCAAAACCAAATATTAGCTGCTTCTAAAACTGTAAATAGCTATTTAAAAAAATATGGTAAATTACCAAACTATGTAACTATTGGAGGATATAAATTCTCCATGAATGAATATGCTTACATGTTAAGTAAAACTATATACTATAAATACAACAAAAAAACAACAAAAATAACCATAAAGTATGATATAAATAATCCATCAAAACCTGCTGGAGTCAATATATACGGAAAACTTACAAAAGCACAATATTATACTTATAGTAAAAACTTATTCGCTTATATGGATAAATATAAAAAAGCACCAAACTATTCAACAACTAAACTTGGAAAGATACAATACCAAACAGCAGTTTATGCTCTTAATAAAGTTGTATACTATGCAGCAACACACAAAGGAACTTTACCATCAACTTTATCACTCAATGTCAAAAAAACAAATAAAATAAATAAAAATTTACCAAAATATACAAGACCTGATTATACACCTGTAACTCCTCCAGCTAGTGGAGGAAACAGTGATAGCTCATCTAATACAGTGAGTTTATCTGATATAAAAGATGCAGCATCAAGAGTAAATGCCTATGTTAATCAAAATGATGTATTACCTAAGTATGTAGAAATTGGTGGAAAACAATATACTATGCCTAAATTCTTATATTTATTAACAGCAGCTCTTGCAAATATAAATAGTGGATCTTCAAAAGGAATAACCCCAATTTCAGTTAACAATCCAGTTAAACCAACTGGAAAATCAATCAATGGTAAAATGAGCAAAGCAATTTATTTATCTCTTGCAAAAAATATTACAAATTATATTAAGAAAAATAAAAAAGCCCCTAATTATGCAAACTCTCCTCTTGGAACCATACAATATCAAACACTTATATCAGAATTTTCAAAAATTATTGAGTATGTAGCTAATAATAATAAATTACCAAGTTCTGTAACTATAAATGTAAAATCAAGTGATCCTATTAATGGAGGAAGTAGTAACAATGGCGGAGGTGATTCACCTCAAACTACTGTTTTAAATGATAAGTATAATGGAGAATCATTAGCTCAATATTTAGCATCTACAAAAAACTGTCAAGTGACTAACTCTGCTATAAAATCATTAGTAGCTAGTATTACAAAAAATTGTAATACTAATAAAGAAAAGGCAACAGCAATATACAATTGGATGTCAAAAAACATCGATTATAGTTTCTATTATAATAGTAAAAAAGGAGCTACAGGAACATTATCTTCCAAATCTGGTAACTGTGTTGATCAAGCTCACTTATCAGTAGCTCTATACAGAGCAGCAGGTTTAGCTGCAAGATATGTTCATGGCGAATGTACCTTTTCTAGTGGAAGTGTATATGGGCATGTATGGGTTCAAGTACTCATTGATGATACTTGGACAGTTTCAGATACAACAAGTTCAAGAAATAGTTTAGGTGTTGTAAATAACTGGAATCCTTATACTTATAAACTTAAAACTGGAAAAGTTGCTGAAATTACTTTCTAAGTAATTTCTAATTTTTTATTTTATTATTTTATTTTATTTTTTTGTTCTATTCTTTGTTCTATTTTATTTTATAATACTATTTTTATTAACTCATTTTTTATTCTATTCTATTCTATTTTATAATACCATTTTTATTAACTCATTTTTTATTTTATTCTATTTTTTATTTTATTTTATAATACTATTTTATAATACCATTTTTATATCTTGATTTTTTACTTTGACACAAAAATACCATTTTCATGGATATTTCTACAAATAATTATATTTTTAAGACCTAATCCATTAATATGTAATTATTATAAATTATATAATTTATATAAGCAATATTAGTAATATTATTAACAATTCCCATTATATGAAATTTTTTGTAAAGTTATTAAATAAAGTAAAAAATGCCTAAATGGATAAAAAAGGATATATTTATATTGTTTGAAAGACAAAAAAGATAAATACTCACTTTAAGAGTTAGATTATAACGAATTTTAAAAGAAATAAATAAATTTAAAATGAAGTTATAATATTGAGAAATTCTTTAGTGAGAAATTGGAGGTAAAAAAATTTCGAATAGATTAAAAATGTTGCTAGCATTTATTATTCTACTTGTTGTTGCAAACAGTGGATTGATATATGCAGACAGCAACCAAAGTTCTACTGAAAATCTTTTTACTCAAAGTGCGGATGATTTGCCTGGAGATTCAGTAAATACTAGTGAAAATTCTAGCGATAATATTATTAATACAAATGATGCTGATAGCAATAGTGGAAATATTAATAATATTAATCAAACTGAAAATCAAAATAATGTCGATTCTTCATCAAATGATTCAATTGATTCAAATTCAGGAATAAATACAACAGATGATAATTCTGACTATAATAGTCAAACTAACAATTCAAATAATAACATTTCTGAAGAAGCAAATGATGAAAATAACAATACTTTGCCTGTAAGCTTAGCTACAGAGTCAAATACTGTTAATACCCAAGCTGACTCTAACAAAATTACTGTTAAAAGCCTTTCAGCTAGTGTAAATTCAATAAATAAACTCAGCAAAGAGGATATTATTATTGCAGCTATGGCATTAACAGATTACATAGAAAAATTTGGTAAACTTCCAGATTATTTAACTCTATTTGGTGAAAAGTTATCTATGAGTGACCTTTTATATTTACTCTCAAAATCAGTAGTAAATACAAATAGTGGCAGTAGTGCTGATATAACCATAAAAGATGTTAAAGATCCAAGTGGTCCAAGTGGAACTGTAACCAATGGTAAACTTTCTAAATCAGGATATGTTGATTTGGCAAAAAGAGTTGTATCATACATAGAATCAAACAACCGAGCACCAAATTACGGAAGTTCTTCTCTTGGAAATATTAAATTCCAAAGTATGATATATGGATTTGCTAAAATAATAAATTTCGTTGGTACAGAAAATAGATTACCTAACTATGTAACATTTGAAAAAGGAATTTCAACTAGTTTAAACAAAGTAATGCCAAAATATAGTGGTGTTAATGGTTTAATAATTGATGAAGATTCCTCTTCTGATAACAATACTACAAACAATACTGGAAACAACAGTGAAAATAATAACAGTAGCGATGTAAATAATGGATCCAGCAATTCTTCAAATTCTGGAACTATAAGTTTAGCTAATATTAAAGATGCAGGAGCTAGGATAGAAGCATATGTAAATGCAAATGGTGTTCTACCTAACTATGTTGAAATTGGTGGAAAACAATATTCAATGACTGATTTCTTATATTTAGCAGTAAATGCCATTTTAAACATCAATAAAGGTTCTAATAGTGGTATTACAGCTAAAACCTTTAAAAACGCTACAAGTCCAACTGGAAGTTCAATCAATGGAAATATCTATAAAAAAGATTTCGTTGATTTAGCTTCAAGAGTTTCTGCTTATATGCTTAAAAACGGTCAAGCTCCTAATTATGGAAGTTCAAGTCTTGGAAAAATGCAATTCCAAACAATGGTTTTAGCATTTTCTAAAGTTCTTGAATTTGCTAAATCAGAAGGAAGATTACCTAATTACTTGACTTTAAATGTAAAAAGCACATCCTCACTGAATGGTGGAAACCAAAATAGTGGTGGAGATAGTGGAAGCGGATCTATACCAACTGGTCCTTTAAACGAGAAAAATACTTTAAGTGCAAGTGAATTAGTAAAATATTTACAGGCAACTACAAATTGTCAAGTAAATAATGCAGCAATACAATCTTTAGCAGCGAGTTTAACTAAAAACTCTAAAACAGAATTAGAAAAAGCAACAGCAATATTCAATTATGTAAGAGACAATATAGACTATGTTTATTACACTAACACCAAAAAAGGTGCAGTAGGGACACTTAATGCAAAAAGTGGAAATTGTGTAGATCAAGCACATTTACTAATTGCATTATTTCGAGCATCTGGTCTTGAAGCTAGATATGTTCATGCTGACTGTACATTTACAGTAAGTGGAAGAATTGGTCATGTATTTGCACAAGTATTGGTAGGAGATACTTGGGTAGTAGCTGACCCAACTCATTCAGCTAATAGCTTAGGAAAGATTACAAACTGGAATGTTAATACATACACCCTTAAAGGTCAAGGAAAATCAGTTTCTATTAATTTCTAAAAAAAATTTGCAAGAATCAAATAAAAGATTTTCAAAAAATCAATTTTAGAAAAGAGGATTTAATCCTCTTATTTTTTATTTTTAATAATTTTTACTAATTTTTACTAATTTTAATAGTATTTTATTAATTTTTATCAATTTATCATTAAATCATTAATTTATCATTAATTTTTTATTTTATTTATATTATTTTTATTTAACAATATAAAAATGAATAAGCAATAAAATGAACAATAGCTAATTGAATAATATTTAAATAGATAATAACTAACTAAATAATAGTTAACTAAATAAAATAGTTAGAATAAGAATATAATGTAAAATAAGAATAAAATAATAAAATAAAAAATAAAAATAAGCTATAGTTTAAGTGAGTAAAAAATGAGAATCTAGTAAAAAAATATAATATTAAATTAAATATCTTTTTTTAAGAATCTTTATAGGATTTTCAACTAAAGCTTTTTCAAGCTGTTTTTCAGTTAAACCAGCACCTAAACCTATTTTTTTTGCTTCATCAAATGTAATCAAGTTATCTGGAGAATGAGTATCTGTATTAATAACTAAGTCTGCTCCGACTTCATTAGCTACTTTAGCTACATGACCATTAGCTAAAGAATGTCCTGCTCTTGCACTGATTTCAAGGAATATATTATTTTCTTTAGCGATTTCTGCTTCTTCAATAGTTATAAGTCCAGGATGTGCTAAAATATCAACATTTTCAGATTTAACAGCAGTTAGATTTGTTCCTTCTATGACAGGTTCAGCTAAAGTCTCTCCATGAACAACAACAATTTTTGCTCCAAAGTCTCTTGCTTTTTTAGCTACTTTATCAATGACCTCAATAGGAACATGAGTCACTTCAGCTCCAGGAACAACATTAATATCCCAATTATCATTAACATCATCAATAGCATCGATAAGTTTAGCTATAGAACTTACATTAGAAGAGTCAACATGATCAGTTATAGCTATTGTTTCATTATCCAAGACTGATGCTCTTCTAGCTAATTCAGAAGGAAGTAATTCCCCATCACTAAATAAGCTATGCATGTGTAAATCTATTCTTTTGTTCAATATTATTTCTCCTTAAAATTTATAGAAAACATAAATATATAACATAATATATATTTTTATTATAATATAGTTTATTATAATATTTTTTATTATAATATAGTCTATTTCATATTGTTTATAATACAAGATTAATTTTACATTATTGAGTTTAAACATAGATTTTATTATAAAATTTTTATTATAAAATTTTTATAAATTAATTATAAATTTATAATAATTATAACATAATAATAGTTATAATATTTACAATACTTATAATAGCTATTATACTGATAATATAGATTAATTATTTACTAACAACTCATATAGAATTAAGTTCATAAAGTGAATATAATGGAAGTTTCAGTTTTTGTACCAGCACATATTACGGGATTTTTTAGTATATATAATGATGAAAATCCTTTAAAAAAGGGATCCTGTGGAGCAGGAGTTTTAATTAATAAAGGAGTAATTACAACAATTAAAACTAATGAAAAAAAAGAAAAATATGGGAAAAAGGAAAAATCTTCCATAAATATCACCATTAATGGGAAAAAAGATCCTAAAAATGAAATTATAAGTAAAGAAACAATATCACTAATTCAAAGAGAATTTAAATTTGAATTAAACTCCGATATAAATATTAATCATGAAATTCAGATTCCTATTGGATCAGGATTTGGAACTTCAGCTTCTTGTGCATTGGGAGTTTCAATTGGACTTTCAAAATTGTTAAAACTTCCTTTAACAGACATTGAAGCATCACAATTTGCTCATATTGCAGAAGTCAATTTAGGAAGTGGTTTAGGAGATGTTTTATCCCAAACATCAAAAGGAATTGTTTTTAGAAAATTTCCAGGAGCCCCTGGAGTCGGAAAAACTGAAGAGGGAATAAAACCACAAAATAACGGCCTTAATGATATTTACGTACTAACAAAAACTTTTGGAGAAATAGATACATCTTCTATAATCCAAAATCCTCTATATTCAAAAAAAATAAACAATATAGGCCTAGCTATGCAGGAAAAAATGATAGTTGAACCAACTCTAGAAAATTTTATCAAATTATCTTATGAATTCTCAAAAAAAACAGGACTTATGAACAAAGAAATACAAGATATTGTTGAAGAGTTGAATAAAAAAACTATAGGTTCATCAATGGCAATGCTTGGAAATACTGTTTTTGCATTTGTAAAAAAAGAAGATATTGATAATATTAAAAATTTAAATGATTTTACAATATCAAAAATATATAATGATGGAATAAAAATTGAGGAATATTAGATATTAGATTAATATTAGATAATATTAAAGAATAATAGATAAAAATTAGATAAATATTAGAGAATATTAGATAAAATGATAAAAATTAGCTATGATATTAATATATATCGAAAACAACTAGAGAGCATTTTAAAAGAAGAAGATGTTGTTGTTGAATTAGGATGTCATGTGGGGAATACTAGTGAATTGATAGCTAAAAAAATCGTTAATGGAAAATTAATTGCTTTGGACAACAGTCCTGAAGCAATCCCAAAAATGAATAACTTAGTTAATAAATATAAAAATATAGAGTTTATTAGTGGAGATGTACGACTCCATGATGTTTTAGAAGAAGTTGTGAAAAAAATAAAAAAATGTGATGTTTTATCAGTAGATCTTGGAGGAGGATATCATCCAGATACCACTTTTAAAGTTTATTTCATTTGGGCTTCTGCATTGAAACCAGAAATAACATTAATTCGTAATAGAGGCCTTATTGACTTTGTTAGGAGTTCTCAAACTGAAGAAAAAATTGAATCAGAAAAAGGTTGGTTAGAATCTTGTGGAGATGAAGGAATACCTCCTCAAATAAAAGAATTTAAACTTTGGAGCTCTAAATTAAATAAAAAAGAATAAAAGTGACATTAAATCTATTTCTCATTTTATAGTAAGATTGAATTTAGATATTTTCTGAATTCACATAATAATGAAGTTAGTAAAGTATTTATTCTAAAATTTAGTAATTTATAAGAAAATTCATTTATTAAAAAATATTTTATAGTTAAAGAAATAGAAATATATTTATCATAAAAAATTTATGAAAAAATTTTTAAAAAATATTAAAATTTAATTAATAATATTAAATATAAAATTATACTATAAAAAAATTATATTATAAAAAATAAAAGCTAATGGAGATAACTAATATGATAGGAAAAAGGATTCGAATGGAAAGAATCATCGATAGAAAGACAAATAGAACTGTTATAGCTCCTATGGATCATGGAGTGTCTATTGGTCCTATTAGAGGTATTGTAAAAATGAGTGAAACCATAGAAGGTATATCTAATGGTGGAGCTAATGCAGTATTAATGCACAAAGGAATTATTGAACAAGGTCATAGAGGATATGGTAAAGATATTGGCCTTATTATACATCTTTCAGCTAGTACTTCTCTTAGTCCAGATCCTAATAATAAAGTTTTAGTCACATCAGTTGAAAAAGCTATCCAATTAGGAGCAGATGCTGTTTCAGTCCATGTGAATATTGGATCAGAAACTGAAGCAGAAATGTTAAGAGAATTAGGTGAAATAGCTGAAACTTGTAGCCAATGGGGTATTCCACTACTTGCTATGATGTACCCAAGAGGACAAAAAATCAAAAATGAACATGATGTAGATCTTGTTAAACATGCAGCAAGAGTTGGATCTGAATTAGGTGTAGATATAGTTAAAACAAATTACACTGGAGATCCGGATAGTTTCAGAGAAGTTGTTGAAGGTGCTTTAGTTCCTGTTGTCATAGCTGGAGGTCCAAAAGTAGAAACCGATAAAGAACTTCTAGAAATGGTAAAAGATTCTCTTGAAGTTGGTGGAGCTGGTGTGGCATTTGGAAGAAATCTTTTCCAAGCAAAATCTCCTGCTAAAATCACAAAAGCTATTTCTGAAGTAGTTCATAATGATATGGAAGTTGATGAAGCTTTAAAAATCTTAAAATAGTGAACTATACAAAAAAATATAAAATAGAATAATATTAAAATAATAAATTATATTATAATATTGAAGGAGATCTGCCATTGACAGAAAAATTCGCTTGGATAATGTCACCTGATGTTAAATGGGAAGAAAAAAAAGATTTAATAACAACTGCTCTTGAATCTGGAATAGATTATGTTTTAGATTTAAATGACATAGAGAATATAAAGAAACTCGGAAATATAAAAGTTATTAATGAAGAAGAAAATGCAGACATTTTTTTAGTAGGTATTAAAGGAGAAGGTGATGGAACCCTTCGTTTAGACAAAGATACTGATTTAAATAACTCTAAAGATTTAGAAGTAGCTAAAAACTTCAAAAATAAAGGTAAAAAAATAGTAGCTTATGTTGAAATCAACAGTAAGAAACATGAAGAGTTAGCTAGAGTTCTTGGAAAAATTGTTGATTATTTAATCTTAGTTGGTAAAGAATGGACAGTGATTCCACTTGAAAATATCATTGCAGACCTTCAAAAAGAAGATGTTAAAATCATAGCCGCTATAGACAGTATAAATGATGCTAAATTAGCTTTAGAAACACTAGAAACTGGAACAGATGGAGTTATTTTCCAACCTAAAAATTTCGAACAAATTAAAGAAATATCTAAAATCATCGAAGAAGCAAGTCAAGATGAATATGAATTAAAAGAAGCTACTGTAACAAATATTAAACCAGTCGGTAGTGGAGATAGAGTTTGTATCGATACAACTTCTATGTTATCACCTGGAGAAGGGATGTTAATTGGTTCTTATTCAAAAGCTATGTTTTTAGTTCATAGCGAATCTCTTGAAAGTGAATATGTTGCTTCAAGACCATTTAGAGTAAATGCAGGCCCAGTTCAAGCATATGTTATGGTTCCTGGAAATAAAACTAAATATCTTTCTGAGCTTGAAACTGGAGATGAAGTTTTAGCTGTAGACAGTAATGGAGAAAGCAGAACCGTTATTGTAGGCAGAGTAAAAATTGAAAAACGTCCACTTATACTTGTAGAAGCTGAATCTGATGGAGTTAAAATAAAATCTCTCTTACAAAATGCTGAAACAATAAGACTTGTAAATGACAAAGATGAAGCAGTATCTGTATCAGATCTTCAAATTGGAGATAAACTTAAAGTATTTATTGACAAAGGAGCAAGACACTTTGGAATGTCAATAGAAGAAACAATTATTGAGAAATAGCATTATTTCATATCTAATATCTAATATCTAAATGTTGTGAAAATATGGTCAATGAACACCGATGTTTTTTAGCTATTGATATAGAACCAAATCTAGTTCAAAAAATTGAAGAAGTTCAAAAAGAGTTTAAAAAAACCAATAATAATGTAAAATATGTAAAAACAGAAAATTTACATTTTACTCTCAAATTTTTTGGAAACGTGAGCGATACAAAGATTAATGAAATAAAAAAGGCTATTGATAAAGTTTTATCTAATGTTTCCAATAATGATGATAAAGATGAAAATAATTCCAAAACTGAATTAATTATTAAAGGTATTGGTACTTTTCCTAATAAAAATTATATGAAAGTTTTATGGATTGGTACTCAAAACAATAGCTTTTTACTTAATTTACAAAAAGAATTAGATTCAGAATTTACAAAATTAGGATTTAAAAAAGAAAAAAACTTTAAAACTCATCTTACTATTGGAAGAATAAGAAATTTAAAGGATAAAAATGAATTTAAGGAAAAAATCGATGAATTGAAAAATATCTCTATTGGAACAATGAATATTTCTAAAATTTCTCTAAAGAAAAGTGAATTAACTCCAAAAGGACCCATTTATTCTGACATTGAAATTTTTGAGATTTGAGTTTAAAAATTTTAAATAAAATATCGAATTAGACTTTAAATTAAATATTAAATTAAATTCTAATTAAATATCTAAATTAAAATTAAATTATATTAAAATAATTTTAAATTAAATACTAAATTAAATACTAAATAAATACTAATTAAATATCTAAATTTAAAATTAAATTAATATTAAATTAATATTAAATTAAATGTTAAATTAAATATTAAATAAATCTATTATTAATATATGTGATTTTATGAACTATAAAGAAATATTAAAAGAAATAAAACCAACAAAAGAAGAATCAGAAATAGTTCATAAAATAGCTACTGAATCTATCACTTGTATTGATAATATAGCTAAAAGAGAAAATATAAATGTTGAAACACTCCTTGTAGGTTCAATAGCTAAAGAAACTTGGCTTTCTGGAAGTTCAGATATTGATATTTTTATTAACTTCCAATTAAATACAGATGTAGATTATTTAAAAGATAAAGGACTTTTTTTAGGATATGAATGTAGTAAACAGATGAAAGGAATAGCTGAAGAACATTATGCTTCACATCCTTATCTTACAAGTCATATTAATGGGTATGATGTAGATTTCGTTCCATGTTACAAGATAGATTGTGCAGAAAAATTAAAATCTGCAGTTGATAGAACAGTTTTACATACAAAATACATCCAAAAACATTTGAAAGAGGAACAAAAAGATGAAGTTCTTTTACTTAAAAAATTCATGAAAGAAGTTGGAACTTATGGATCTGAATTTAAAGTAGGGGGATTTGCAGGATATCTTTGTGAAATACTTATTTTAAGATATAATACTTTCGAAGAAACTTTAAAAGCTGCTTCTAACTGGAAAAACAAAACTATTATTGACTTAAAAAAATATGGAACTAGCAAATTATTTAAAGATCCATTAATAGCTATCGACCCAACTGATAAAAATAGAAATGTTGGTGCAGCTCTTAGAAAAGAGAAAATGGCAGAATTTATTATAGCTTCTAGAAACTTTTTAAATTCAGATGAAGATAAAAAAATCAAATATTTCAAACCTTTATCTAAAAATATAGACTGTAAAAATATAATAAAACAATTTAAAGATAGAAAAACAAAAACAATCACTATAACTTTTGATATACCTGATGTTTCTGTTGATTCTCTTCATCCACAACTTAAAAAAACTCAACAATCAATTGAAGAAAAATTAGAAAATAACGAATTTTCTGTATTTAAAAGTGATTATTGGACTGATGAAGAAAGCATTGCCGTTTTAATCTTTGAAATGAATGTTTACAAACAAAATAAATATTATATTCATGAAGGGCCAAAAATTTGGGATAAAAAAGCATGCGACAACTTTTTGGCTGTTCATAGTGATAACTCAAATAATTATGATTCTCATACAGAGGATTATTATGTCCTTGAAGATATGATTGTTATAAATAAAGAAAGAGAATTTAGAACAGCAAAAGCATTTATAGAAAATATTTTAACTAAAGAAAATATCCATATAGTAAAAGTTGGTAAAAATCTAAAAGACCTCATTATTAGTAGCTATAAATTAGATAATATTAAAAAATTATTAAAAGAAAATAAATTAAACGAAAATTCTGATTTTTTAAACTTCTTAGATGATTTTTTAAATCCTGGACAACTTTTAAAAAGATTATAAAACTAAATATATTATATATAATATATCAGTCTCTTTCTTCTACAAACTTAGGAACAGCATCTTTAAGTGGGTCAAACCATTCACGGTCTTTTACCTCAACACACTTCATACTGACCTTTGAATGAAGTGAACTTGGTAATCTGAGAATTCTTTTAAGGTCTATAGAAACTTTTGCATCAATAGTAGCTAAATTAACTCGTGCCATACTATTAACCATGTTTTTATATCTTCTAGGACCAATTTTACTTTTAAATATTCCCCATTGATTATCATCAAGAAGATCTCTATTTTTAATTATATCTTTAAGTAATTTTTGATTTATTCCATCTAATTCTTCAGTTCCATTTAAATGTTGAATATTAAACTTTATTCTATCTGTAAAAACTTTAGGATAAGCTATTGGAATGGAAAAATGTTCAAAATTATATCTAGTTCCACCTTCAAGAGCATTAGAATATTCTAACTTTGGAACTTCTGCTCCAGCTGCATATTTCAATATTTCTGATCTAAGGTCACTACCAGAATCCATAATTTCTTCATCTAATATTCTTATATGATATCCTCTTCCAGAATAAACTAAATGAATATTATTTAATCCTAAATCTCTTTCTAATGTATCTATAAGATTATTTACAATTTCAAGAGCTTCACCAAGACATATTTCACAAACACCATCACAATTACAAGAGCGAATTGGTAAATCCTTTGCATCAACATCAAAAACATACTCTGATTTAATCCAATCCCCTCTTCTTCGAGGGTTATTATAAAAAGCTACTGAAATATAAGCTGCAAATGGAGCTTTATATCTTAAAAAACGTCTAAGAGCATCTTTGCCTTTAAAAACTTTATACCTATCATTAGGACCATGCCCCAAATGATCAAATCCAAACTCTCTCTTATTGAGTCCTTCTGTAATAAATTCAGGAAGATCTTTCTCATTCCATTCTTCCCTATAATATCTCCGACGTTCTTCTAAAGTAGCTCCTTCAAAAATAATATCACCATTATCATAATATTTATTGATCTTTATGATTTTTTATAAAATTATTATTTTTATTTATAATTCTTATTATAATTGTTATTATAATTGTTATTATTGTTATTATTATTCTATTTATCTTCAGATTGAATCTCTTCTTCAGTATTTTCCCCTTTTCCATCTTTTTGTAGTTGCCATTTAGCTCTTGAATAATATGATAAAGGATTTCCAATTTTTGCACATAATTTATCTGGTTTACATAATTGAGGCAAATGCATTTTAATCTTTTCACAGCTCATAGGAGTATACCAAGTAGTTTCACCTTCGTGTTCAAGTTCAGGATCATTATACATTCCAAAACCAAGTTTTGAAGTTATATTTATTTTTTCCTGAGGTTGATCATCAAATAAAGGAGGAGAACAATTATCTGCAGCTTCATAAATAAGAGGTAAAATCTCATTTAAAGTTATAGTTAAATTAGGGTCAATATCAGATACTTTTACATCTACTCCCTCATTTCTAAAAATTCCTGGGTAAAGTCTTGCATAAGAGACAAAAGAGGTTAGAAGAAGTACAATTGCATCATTTCTTCCACCAGAAGTAACACCTTCTACTGTATTAGCTATACATGGTGGAAAAGCTTCCCTTAACAATTTTCCAATTTTCATATCTCCTCCAGGACCACCAGTTCCATAAAAACCACTGTATTTTGAAGAAAGTTCTGAGATTGTAGTAGCTATCATATCTGAAAGTTCAGCTATAGCAGGATGAACTTCAATAGTAGAAGACATTTCTTTAATTTTTTCAAGATAATTCTCTGTATTTTGCATTATCATATTAGTTAATATCAACTCTTTAATATTGTCCCCAATAATAATATCATACATTCTATCAGGAGCTCTATCTTTAAATTTGTCACCAAATTTATCTATAAAAGATTCTTTATCTAATATTAAATTACCATTATCAAGAACTAAATCTGTAATAGAAATTTTTTTAGAAGCTACAAGATCTTTTAAATAAGTCCAACTGATATTATCATGAATAATTAGCTGAGATAATATTTTATTAACTATCTCTTTTCTTTCTTGAGGCATTAATTTAACTAAACGTTCCTCAATAAGTTTCCCTTGAGATTCTATAAAAAGTCTAGTTTCACGAGAATTCAGATTAAAATTAGTAGCTATAGCTTGAGAAATTAAATGAAAAGATATGACATCGGATTCAGCTATTTCTTCATTTAAAAGATAGCTAAAATCATCATTATTAAAATCTTTATTATTTTTTCGTTCAATATACCATTGAATCCTTTTAATAGCTAAATCACCATAGTTAACAGGTATTAAAGAATCATCATCAATATTTTGACGTTTGTCATGAGTAACTATATTGATTAATTCTTCATTAGTCTCGAATACACTGTTAAGATCGCCTTTCTCTTTAACAATTTCTTGACCTTCCTCTGATAAAGGATTTATAAATGACAATAAAACCATATTATTTTATTTGTTTTTAAATCTTAAAAGATTATTGTTAAAGTGATTATTTTTTACTTTATTTTTTAATATTAAATTTATATCAAATTTATACTTTATATCAATTCTATAACTTTATATTCAAATTTATTTTTTTATATTGAATTTATATCAAATTTATACTTTATATTAAATTTATTTTTAATTTGTAAATATCTATATTGAATTTTATATTTATTTAATCATAATGATGAAAATTATTAAATAAAATATTATTAAATAAAAATTATTATTTTTAATAAATTAAAATTGAAAAAATGATATAATGATTTTTAAATAACCATTCAAAAGTAATAATATTTAAAAAATTAAAAATAGCTATTTTAGAATTAAATTTAATTATATTCTAAACAATTTTAGAATTAAATCATCATATTTATATAAAACATAAAGTAAAAAATATAACATATTTAATTTTTTAAATATTTGAAGTATTTTCAAAATTTAGAGATACTTTAATTACGATTATATAAATTTTAACCTAATTAAAAAAGAATTAACTAATAATAATTCATCTAATAGGAGGAAAGAAATGTCAAAAATATTTATTTCATGTGCACTTCCTTATGCAAATGGTCCTTGTCATTTAGGACATTTACGTTCAACTTATATTCCTGCAGACATTTATGCCCGTTACAATAGAATGAAAGGGAATGATGTTTTACTTGTTTGTGCAACCGATGAACATGGTACACCAATAGCTGTTAAAGCAGATAAAGAAGGGAAAAAACCTATCGAAATAGCTAAAAGATACCATGATATGATTGCAAAAGACCTTGAATCATGCGATATCTCACTTGATAGTTTTACACGTACTACTGATAAAATTCATTATAAAATAGCTCAGGACTTCTTTTTAGATTTATATGGAAAAAATCTTATTTATGAAAAAGAAATAAAACAGCTTTATTGTGAAAATTGCGAGAAATTTTTACCAGATAGATATGTAGAAGGAATTTGTCCCCACTGCGATAGTGAAAGAGCTAGAGGAGATCATTGTGAATCCTGTGGTAGACATTTAGAACCAACTGATCTTATAAATCCTAAATGTTTAACTTGTGGACACACACCAATTATTAAAGAATCAAAACACTATTTCTTTAGATTAAGCAATTTCCAAAAAAGTATTGAAGAATATATCAATTCAAATAATTCTATGCCAGCTAATGTTAAAAATTATGCTAAAAATTGGTTAAAAGAAGGATTAAATGATTGGATATTAAGCAGAGATATGAGTTGGGGAATTCCAATCCCTCTTGAAGGAGCTGAAGGTAAAATACTATATGTTTGGGGAGAAGCTTTCCTTGGATATATTTCTTCTGCAGCACAATGGTCTAGAAAAACTGGTGAAAAATGGGAAGACTATTGGAATGATACAGCCCTTCACTTTATTGGAAAAGATATTATTTACCATCATGCTTTGTTTTGGACATCACTTCTTGAGGGATATGGGTGTAGATTACCAACTAATATAATAGCTGGAGAATATCTTTCACTTGAAGGTAGAAAAATGTCTACCAGTCAAAATTGGGTTATTTGGGTAGCAGATTTTGTTAAAAAATATGATAGTGATTTACTTAGATATTATCTCACAATAAATGCTCCATTAAACAAAGATACTGATTTTTCATGGGATGATTTTGGAAGAAGAATTAACGATGAATTAGCTGATGTATTAGGAAATTTCTTGCATAGAACATTTACATTTACTAAAAAATTCTTTAATAGTAAAGTTCCAGAATATAAAAATCCAAATGATGATGATAGAGCTTTTGAAGTAGATATTGAGGAAATTCCAAATACTGTTGGACAATTAATAGAAGAATTCAAATTCAGAGAAGGTTTAGTTGAAATAATAAAAATAGCTAAAAAAGGAAATAAATATTTCAATGATCAAGAACCTTGGAAAGCTGTAAAAGAAGATGAAGAACGTGCAGCTAATTGTTTATATCTTTCAAATCAACTTGCAAAAACTTTAGCAATACTTTTAAAACCATATATCCCAAATAAAGCTGAAAAGATAGCTAATATAATGAACATACCTACTGATACAGAATGGAATGATTCTAAACTTTACCTTGAAGTAGGACATGAAATTAATAAAGCAAAACCATTATTTAAGAAAATTGAAGAAGAAACTCTTGAAAAAGAAAAAGAAGACCTTTATAAAAACTTAGAAGATGAAGAAAATACTGATGATAATAATAAGGGAAATATAGATACAAATAATGATGAAAATAATGGTAAAAATAATAATAAAAATGATAAAGGAGTTGAAAATATGAGTGACCAAATTACTATTGATGATTTTGCAAAAATGGACATAAGAATTGGACAGATATTAGAAGCTGAAAAAATAGAAGGATCCAATAAATTATTAAAATTAAAAGTTGATGTAAAGGAAAAAGAAATTCAAGTTGTAGCAGGAATAGGAACTAGATACTCTCCTGAAGAATTAATCGAAAGAAAAGTAGTAGTTTTAGTCAATTTACCTCCAGCTAAGTTATTTGGAGTAAAATCTGAAGGAATGATTCTTGCAACCGATAGTGCAGCTTTATTAACTCCTGATGAATCAGAAGTAGGTGAAAGAATAAGGTAATATATAATTGATTTATAATAAATATTTAAATATTATAAAAATCAATTATTAATCTCATTAATATATTATTTTATATTATTTTTAATAGTCTCCAATACTGTTTAATATTGCATAATATTTTTTAATATTGTCTATTATTATTTATTATTTATTATTATTTATTATTACTCAATATAATTTATATTGATTAATATTATTTATTATTAGATAATATTAATCCATATTACTTAATATTAATTAGTATTACAAATACTTACCAATAATAAAAACATTACCAATAAATCCACATAAATAATCGATGAAATTGGCGTTGATTTCGATTATTATGTTTGATTAAAGTCCTCACGGTGATTTAATGGATGAATCGACACTTATAAGTAAAACTGAAAGATACTTAAATAAAATACAAGAGAAAGAAATAAGTTTTGAAAATATTTCAAAGTTAGATGTATTTAAGTCAGTTTACTGTAAGTTTACACACAGTTTAAACAAATTACAAGAATTAAAAGAAGATATGGATTCAAAAGGTTATACTGCCCCATATCGTTCTTTAAATAGATATGGATCAAGTGCATCTGGAGATGTAGCTTTTGAAGAATTAAGTGAAGTAAATCGACATGGCCAATATTTCAGAATGAAAGCAACAGCTAAAAAAAACATACTTGACCGTGTAAAATCAGCTATTGATGCTCATAAAATTGCTATTGGACATTTAGAAGAATATGGAATATTTGAATGCTCCAAATGTTCAAAATCATACAAGCCTTCTAATTTTATCGAATTACTAAAAAATAACAAAAACATTGAGTTAACCGAGAAAATCAATGAAATTGATGAATTTGGTGAAAATGATGAGCTAAATGAAACCATTGGAACTGCAGAATGTTCCTGTGGAAGTAATGAATTTAATTTTAAGATTAATAAGACTGGAGTTTATCGTTTAGAAATAATTCCCTATTTGCCATTATCTGGAAATTATATGGTTTTAATGTCTGGAATGACAAGTTGGGGAAGAGAATCTTTTAAAAAGGTATTGAATCTTCTAAAACAGGAACGAAAAGGAGTAGTTAAAACTGTTTCTGCTGTTATAAGATTTAAAGAAAATGATAGATGGATTCGTAAAAGGGTTACAATAGATTCAGAACATGTTGATAACTATGAAGAAGAAATAAGAAAACAATATGGAAAAAATGTTAGAATAGAATTTTTACAATTTCATAGAACAAAACCAACTATAATTAATGATAAACATGCTAGAACTGCATTAGCTATCGGATATGTTAAATATGCAGAAAATATTGTTCAAAATAACAAAGAATCTGTTTTTAAAGAAAATATAAGTAATATATATAAATTAGCAAAATATGATGAAATAGTTAGAGATGTTAAACTACAAAGACCCAAATTCATAACTGAAGAAGATTCTTTGGAAGAATGGCAAAGCTTTGAAATTGAAAACAGACTGAAAACTGTAGGATTAATGAGTAAAAGAGAAAATTTAGACCCTCAGCTACTTCAAGATATAAAAAAAAGAGAGTCTGTTGAAAAAGATATATTTTCAGAAGTAGGTTCAACACTTATTTTATGGGATATATTTAAATATTATCTAACAACTTCATATGATAGAAGAAAAAGATATGGCGGTCCATTTCCATATCTTAGAATTGATATAGATAGACAACAACGAAGAATTTTTGAGAATATGAACCGAGATGTTGTAAAGATTCTAAAAAATAATGAAAATGAACATATTGTTGAATTGCATAATATGGATTTATTATTAAATAAAAAATTTAATTTAGAGAAAAAGATAAAAGGTTCTAATATCCAAATTGATAATGTGGCATTAGGAGCAGCTATAATCAGTTCAAATTGTAATATTCCAATTTCTACCTCTGCAAGAGTTTTTAATGTAACAGAAAAAAGTGTTAGAAATGAAATTGATAATATTAATACTTTTAAAAAGCCAAAAAGTAATAAATCTAAAAAATTCTTAGATATGATTAAAAAATAGAAAATAAAGGAAATTATGACTTCAAATAATAATGATACAGATTATATCATAGACGATAATGAAGATGAAAATAATACTATTCATATTAGTTCTCAATTAAGTTCAAAAATGATTGTGGAATTAATGGATGAATATCCTGATTTAAAAAAGATAACTTGCCCCCCTAGTTTATACAAACGAATTTCAAAAAAATATCTAGAAGTATTAGAAGAATTAGGAATAGAAGTTGAAATAAAGTATAATTGGGGAACTAGAAAGAAATATAAAGATGAAATGAAGGAAGAAGTTATTAATCTAATAAAAGAAGGTGAAGACCCTTCTAAAATAGCTGAAAAGTTTAATCTTCCTGTTAAAACTATTTATTATCTTAAAAATACTAAAAAAGATGAAAAAATTTCTATAAAATTAGGGAAAAAAAGCAAATATAGCGATGCTACAATTACAAAAATTAAAAATCTAGCTAAATCTGGAATATCTCCAAAAAAAATTTCTAAACAAGAAAAAATTCCTTTAAGAACAGTTTATTATATTATCAACAAGAAATAACAAATAATAAATACAATTACAAATAATAAATAATTAATTGACTAATTGAATAATAGAAAAAATAAATACTGTTGCAAATAATAGATAATTAATTGATTAATTAAATAATAGAAAAAATAAAGGTGAAAAATTGACTAGTTTACTAATAACAAATCCAGATCTTTCAATTGTGTTAATTTCAGCAGTTTGTGGTGTTTTAGGGTTTTTAGTAACTAGATTTACTATGCCAAGATTAATCCATAAACTCGAAAAAGCAAATATTATTGGAAAAGATATACATAAATCTGCAAAACCAATAGTAGCTGAAATGGGTGGAATTGGAATATTATTTGGTTTTATTATTGGAATATTTGCTGGTATATATTTACATCCTATTTTAACATTTCAATTAAGTATAGTTCTTCTTGTTATTCTTCTTGTAGGAATAATTGGTATGGTAGATGACTTATTAACATTATCATCAAAAGAAAAATTTATTTTACTATTTTTAGCTGGTATCCCATTAATATGGATTGCTCCTCCAAATGTAGGGCTGTTATATCTCATTTTAATCCCAATTGCTCTTTCAATAGTAGCTAACCTCACAAATATGTTAGCAGGTTTAAATGGAATTGAATCTGGTCTTGGTGTAATAGCTATGACCTCATTAACTATTTCATGTATAATTCTTGGAAAGTATGATGTTGCGATTATTAGTATGAGTATGCTAGGAGCACTTATTGCATTTTTACTATATAATAAATATCCTTCTAGAGTTTTTCCAGGAGATACTGGAACTTTAATTATTGGAGCTGCAATAGCTGCAATAGCTTTTATTGGAAGAATGAAATTAATTGCATTCATAGTCCTTATACCAAATATCATTGATGCAGCTATGAAATTTTATAGTGCGGGTATTATGGAAAGACAACAACATAATCCTACCCAAGTTAACGGTGATGGAAAGCTTATAATACCAGATCAAGGTTTCAAATCTTTAATCCGTTTAGTCCTCAGAAAACCAATCAGTGAAAAAGAGGCTGTGAGAATTATTTGGGGAATTGGAATTGTTTTTGGTATACTTGGAATTCTTGTAGCTATAATTCTCCCCGACATAATTGGAAATACAACACTAGCTCAATTTATTAAATATAAAGATGTTTTATATTATTTATTTGATTTTTAGTTATATTTTATTTTTAAAAATTTTTTATAACGTTTTAATTAAATATTGTTTAATCTAAACCCATTGAACATTTGAAGTTGTAAAAACATGATGTTTAGAAAAACAAGGATTATACAAATTATTAGTTAATTTTGACGTGTTAAATGTCATAGTAATACTTTTTCTTACATTATATGTTATTCTATCTCCAGCAGAAACTTTATCTTCATTTTTCACAATCGTTGGAGAAGAGGCAAAAACTCTTAATTGTATACTAGTTCTATTATATCTACTGTCATAACCACGGTTAACTGTCTCTATTTTTACAATTTTAATGGCATTTGGATGAGTTAAAACACTATTGTTATTTGAATATTTGCCATATGCACTTTCTTCATAGATAGCTATTCTATCCTCACTAGCTCCAAGATTTATCCCATTTCTTGCTCCGGCTATAGCTAAATTCAGATCATTATCATAGCTTAAAAAATTAGCTAATGATAAAACTAAAATAAGTCCAAAGCTAATTAAAAATAAAAATTCTATAGCACCTTGTCCTTTATTATCTTTATAAATCATATTACCACATAATCAAAATATATTATAAGATTGAACTTTATAAGATCAAATCTTATAAATTTGAATTATTGTTAAATTATTATCGTCTGAAGATTTTTGAATTTTATAGGATTCAGAAGGATATAACTTGATTTCATTAACAATGTCTTTATTAAAATTAGCTAATCTAATTGGTATTATTGCAGAATCTCCTTTTCTATTTCCAAATTCTATTAAAACCTTGTTTTGATTTATCGTTATAGAAAAAGATCTTTTAGAAACATTTTTTGGAAGAGTAATTTCTTGAATATGTCCAATATTATTTGAATTTACTTCATTTATGGAATTAGCTATACTATCTACAATCATCCTTCCATTAAGTTCTTCTTCCATGACCATTGTATCTTCTAGATTATTTCCAATTAAATTCAAGCCAATGATAAAAATGATTAAACTTAAAAAAATTGTAAATATAAAGTCAACTGTTGATATGCCTCTTGAATCCATTGATAATTAGTTTATTAGAAGATATTAAAAAGTTTTATTCATTTCTAAAGTAAAAATTGATTTATAATTGTTATTTTGACATATCACCAATATTTTTATTACTAATAGAAAAATTGATTCAAAAAAGTAATATTTATTTTAATATAGGATATTGTTTTTATATAATTAAAGTTAATAAAATAAAAAATGAAATAAATGTATTAAAAATAAAAATAAATGGAACAAGATAATAAAAAAAAAATTATAGTAAATAAAATAATATTAAGAATACTATTGAAAATATAAATATATTATAATAATAAAACAAATAACAGCAAAGATAGTGCTAATAATAATGAAAATATAATAAAATATAGTTACCTATATTCATGTTTAAAATTAGGATCATATAGTTTGGATGCTTGGAACTCTCCAGGATTAAGTACATCTCCAACTACTATCATAGCTGTTTTAGTAATATTAGCTTCTTTGACTTTTTCTGCAATAGTTGATAATGTTCCTCTGATAATTAATTCATCTTCCCATGAAGCTTTTCTAACTACAGCTATTGGAGTATCATCATTATATCCTTCTTTTCCATTGTGACCTTCTTTTAGTTCTTTTACTACTTTATCTATCATTCCAATTCCAAGGAAAATACACATTGTAGCTTGATGTGTAGCTAAACTAGCTAAACTTTCTTCTTTTGGTTTTGGTGTTCTACCTTCAGGCCTAGTGATAATTACAGTTTGTGAAATTTCTGGAAGTGTAAGTTCAGCTTCAAGGGTAGCTGCAGTTGCAAATACAGAGCTAACTCCAGGTATTATTTCATATTCAATATTTCGTTTTTTTAACTCTCTTATCTGTTCACCAATTGCCCCATAAATTGAAGGATCTCCAGTATGGACTCTAGCTATACTTTTGTTATTAGCTATTCCTTCTTCTATAATAGCTATTATTTCATTTAAATCAAGTGATGCACTATTATATACTTCTGAATCATCTTTTCTATGATTTAAAACCTCTGGATTAACAAGTGAACCTGCATATATAATAATATCTGCATTTTCAATAGCTTGATAACCACCAATGGTTAATAGTTTAGGGTTACCCGGGCCTGCACCAACAAAAATCACTTTTCCTTTCATTATATCACAAAATATTATAGTAAAATATATAGATAAACTTATGATTATTATAAAAATTATAAAAATCATTAAATGATTATATAAAATTATATATCGATTATAAGTAGATTATATAGATCATATGTACATTATATAGATTATATAGATTATATAAATTATATAGATTGTATATATTATATATAGATTATATACATTATAAATATCAATTATAAAAAATTATAAAATTATAGAATTTATAGAATTATAAAATAGAATAGTATTCTAAAAAATATGAAAAATTATTCTTTTTTAATAGGAACTTTATTATCATAAATATATATTGCTCCATAAGGACATTCATTAACACATATTTCACAAACCCCACAGCTAGCTGGATCTATAACTGCTTTACCATTTTCTCCATGATAAATAGTTTCTACACCAGTTAATACATTAGGGCAAGAATTTAAACATGCATTTTCACATTCTTCTAGTCCTTCACAATCATCAGCATCAACCATAGCAACCCTACAAGTAAAACCTAATGCTCTTTTTATAGCTTCTTTTGTTCTATAGCTAGCTAAGTGAAGTACTGTATCTCCAGTTATGTTATCAGTAGCCATTGAAGCAGAACATGGAAAATTATGGAGTTTATTATTAGCTTCAAATTCTGCATCTTTAACAGAGACCCCTATCAAATTTTCTGCTATAAAATGACTAGCTCCACAAGGAGCTCCTCTAATAACTTTTACAGAACTTATATTACTATCTAAATCTATTTCATCAGAAGGATTAGAGGTTTCGATTTCAAATTCTGGTTTTCCAAATACTTCTGCAAATTCATCTATAAACTTATCTCCTATTGGAGTAAGACTACAAAATGGTTTTGGAAAGACAATAGTCATATCATCATCTAACTCAGATTTTATCTCATTTTGAAGTCCTAGAGGTATTTGTTGTGGATGGTAAATCGGAACAATGATAGATTTAGCTCCAGAAGTTCTAGCTACATCCGGAATAACCATATTTATATCACCAAAGGTTCCAACAGCTATTATCAAATCTGCTTCAGGAATGTTTTTTGGTATATATTCACTAACATCATCAATAAATTCAGGTAAGTCTTCAGATGATGGAAATTCATGTATTCCAACAATATTAGATGCAAGACCATGCGTAGCTATTCCATTGACTATTTTAGAACCATATTCTCCAGAACTAAGTATGAAAATTCTCATATTATCCTCTCAGAAATTATTAGCTATATAATTAGCTATATATCATTAGTTATAATATCACTATTTATATATCCTATTTATATATCCCAGTTATTATACTAATTATATATCCTAGTTATATCATATTTAAAAATTATTTTTAATCTATTTCAATTTTTTATATATAATTGTAGATTTATAGTTTTTACTATTTTTATTTTCAATTTTTAGTATATAATATATAATTTTTAATTATATTAATTTCAATTAAATTTAGAACTATTTTTCACTTTTATTGTTTTGTTTATTTATTTTATAATGAATTAATTCATTTTTCTCAAAAGATTTTATAATACTCATTTCTTCCATTAGAATTAAAAGTTCATTTATCTTTTCAAGGAATCCTTCTTCATTACATATGTTTTCTAAGTTACAATCTTTAAGATTAATAAAGTCAGGTTTGTTTAATAAATGTTTGTTAATCTCTTCCATATTTAAGAGTTCATCTATTTGTAGCTTTTTATATATTTCAAATATTAAAACTACTTTTTCAATTTCTTTATTTTCCATCAATACAGGTTCAATAGATCCTTTAATTTCTTTAGCAAAAGATTTAATTATTTCTTTTTCTTCTTCAGGTACAATAAGAAGAACCTTCATCTCTTCGCTTAAAAAATACATTCCCCTATTTACTTTGAAACTTTCCATTTCAATTATTAATCCACCAACATCATCTATAAATTCTTTAAATTCATCAAATTTATAGACTCCTCCAGTAAATAGTAATAAGTCATACATATTAACATCTGACATCTTTTTAATATATTTATTAAATATAATTATTAATATACTAATAAAATAGAATAATTTGTAATTTATTATAATTTGATTAATTAATTATTTTATATAAATTATATAATTTTTATAAGCTATACAATATTTTATTTTTCAAATTATATTATTTTATCTATATTTATCTAATTTATTATCTATGTTTATCTAAATTCAACTAATTTATTATCCATATTTATTATTTTTAAATATAGAAATTTTATATAAATAAATTAAGATAAAATAATGGAAAAAATAGGATTAAAAATGGGACAAAATAGGTGACAAAAGGTAAAATGATAAAATAAGTAGTAAAATAGATTGTAAAATAGGAGTAAATAGGAATAAAATATTAAAATAAGGTATTTACAAAAAGAAGAAAAGGGGTTTTAATAATGAAAACCACAAATTATCATATAAGCTATTCATTTATTTTATTTTATTCTCTTCTATTTTATTTTAAATGTTTCAGCCATATGAACAACAGTACCTAAGTCTGTAGATAATAACAAAGCAATTGTTTTAGTGTCATCATCAAAGATAGGAATTATGTAAACTGGAATTGTAGCAGTTTGATTAGTAGTATTATAAATAGTACCATTATAATTATATTGTGAACCATCCACAGTTTCAAAACCAGAGAAAGATTCTTTAATTCCACTTTTACTATAACTATATATCTCTTGAGCATAGCTTACAGAAGAATCTACTGAAATTAAGTTAATACTAGTAGAATCTGCTTTTAACATACCGCTTGGATTGATTAATGTAGGAATCATGTCAAATATGGAAATTTCAGTTTCATTAGCCAAATTAGGAATATATGCTAAAGTTTTTACTCCTTCGCTAGTAGTTTCATTAACAACAAAATTAACATCAGATGGTATCTCTACTTGGATATTTTCATCACTAAATGTTTTATAATGAGGAGTTAAAAAATAAACCCCAACAGCCACTGCACATACAATGATTAATATGATTATTAAACCAATAATTTTCTTATTCATTTTAATTACCCCAGATTGATAGTTTATAGTTATTTAATCTTTTGAAAATAGTATGTTATAAATCTTTATATATGATTTCCAAAAACAATGGGATATTTATTATAAATACAAAAAATTATGAATAAAGAACAAAAATATGATTAAGATATTTTCTTATCATCACATATACATAAAAATTTTAACATAAAAATAATTGCTATTTAAAAATAGAAAAATAGAGTAATTAAATTAATATTTGACAAATAAATTATTCTTTTTCTTTAAGATAATGATTTACTAATCCTCCATCATTTAGGATGTTTAACATGAATTCTTTAAATGGTTCTATTTCAAAGGTTTTATTAGTTGATTCATTGATAACAATGCCCTTTTTTAAGTCAACTGACAAAATATCTCCTTCATCAGCTTCGATATCTGCTTTAATCACTGGAAGACCAATATTAATAGCATTTCTATAAAAGATTCTTGCAAATGATTTAGCTATTATAACTGAAATTCCAGCTGCTTTGATAGCTACTGGTGCTTGTTCTCTAGAAGATCCACAACCAAAGTTATCATCAGCTACAATAATATCTCCTTCTTGAACATTTTTTGCAAAATCATCTCTCTCACCAGCCATTACATGGAGAGCAAGATCTTTTGGATCAAATGTTCTTAAATACCTTCCAGGTATGATAACATCAGTATCAATGTTATTTCCAAATTTCCAAACTTTTCCTTCTATTTTATCCATTTAAATCCACACAGAATAATATTAATAATTAATAATTAATAATAAATAATAAATAATAAAAAATTATAAAATTATAAAAAAATTATAAAAATAAAAATAATATATTGATAATCATGATAATATTAAAATATACATACCAAATAACTATTTTTTAAGTTCATAACCATGGTTTTGGGCTTTTGCTTTGAAAACAAAACCATCTTCTCCTAGATACTCTTCAGTAGCTTCAAAAACATCTTTATTATTTTTATCAATCAAGCCATAAACAGCTGGACCAAACGAACTCATTCCTACACCATAAGCACCGAATTGCCGCATATTATCCATTAAGTCTCTGACATTTTGAGCTTGGCGAGTTACTTCAACATTTTTAAAACCAAGTTTTTGAATTCTATTAATTGAATCCCCAACAGACTGTATGTTTTCTTCTAAAAGAAATGGAATTAAGTTCATAAAAATAATATGAGATAACTGTTCAACTTCATTTTTAGGAACAGGACAATATTTTTCAAAAATATCATCTTCTTTCATCCCTGTAACAGTTGTATCTGCCTTTGAAATACCTACAACAACTTCCCAATCCTTTGGAAAATCATATCTACCTATTAATTGAGGTGGTTTAGCAGGGCGAACAGAAGAAGGTAAAACTGATCCTTCTTTGTCTTTTAAATCATGACCACCATCTACAATAAATCCACCATAATCAAAAGCACCCATTCCAATACCAGAACTACCTCCTCTTCCAAGAATAGCTCCAAGACCAATACTATCCATATTAGTATTGTTATATTCACAAATCAATTTAGCTGTAGCTAATGACATTTGAGTTCCAGAACCTAGTCCTGAATGTGGAGGATAAGCTTCTTCAACAGTAAAATGAAAACCTTTCTCAAAATTAAAATGAGAAGTAATTTTTTCAGCAGAAATGCCTATTTTATTAATAGCTTCCTTTTTTATCTCTTCATCAGTGATATTTTCATTAAAATCAATAGTTATACCTTTATCAGCTGATTCACAACGAAGAGTGAAGTTAGGTTTATCTATGGTTAAACCAATACCACCATCTGCTCTGCCATATGACCCATTTAAATCAATGAGTGTCATATGAAGCCTTGATGGAGTTTTAATAATCATCATATAAGCTCCTTTTGGTTGGTTCAGTAGCTAATATAATGTAACCACTCCCTAATAAACTTTTTAAACCTTTTAAAGCTATTAAAACTATTAAAGCAATTATTGATATTAAAGCTATTAGTAAATGTTATTAATATTGAATATTAGCTAAATCAATATGTTCTTAAAGCTAATTAAAATTAATTGAAATATTAATTAATATCTCTTGCATTATGACCTGTTGTTAATTATATGCATTATATTTTAATTATATGCTTTAATTAATTGACTTTATACTTTTACAGTATTACCGATACATAAATCAAATATTTTTTTTTAATTATGAATTAAATTAATTATAAATTAAATATTTTTTAATTATAAAACTAAATTAATTATAAATCAAATATTTTTTTTATAAAATATGAGTAGAATCTAAGATACTATATTTCTCATATTATATTAATTTTTATATTTGATTTAGTACCTATGAACTTTATATTTAATTTAAAACCTATAAAGTTTATATTTGATTTAATATCAATAATCTTTATAAGTTTAAATCATTATTCTTTTTTAAATGGAACTGAAAATTCTTCTTCAATTTCTTGCCTATACATTGAATTCATAGTACAGAATGGTATTATACGACCATCAGGAACTGCATAGTGAATTACACATTTTTTAACCCTATCTTCATCAAAATTAAACGGATCCATGAAATGCATGCAAGAAATAAGTAATGAATTATGGTGGAAGTCTCCTAAAGCTTCGTAAGATCTATCTTTAAATACATTGACTAATATTTTAGATATATCTAATGATTCTGGAGCTTTACTTCTATCTAAAACTTTTGGGATTTCTCTTGTAGCTTTAGCTAATACCCTAGGTTTAATTGCAAACCCACCTTCTTCTAATCTTTCAGCATTTTCATCAAGGAAATTCAAGAATCTATCAACATCAATGAACTTTGTAACTGGAATGATTTTGCCATCATCAATAAAGATATAAGTAGCTATACCACAGTGTTGATGACAATTTAAAGTTACAGATGGTTCTTCACCTTCAAGAGCTCCAATAAAATGAGATATTGGTTCCACTGAAGAAGGAGGATAGAAATCGTCTTCATCAACTTGATTATTACTTTGTTGACTAACTAAATCAATGAAATCAGGGATAGTAATTCTCTGTTCTTCAACTTGATCTTGAGGAGTTCTACCTGCAAATGAAACAGGTTGGAAATTTACTCCATGAATAACATCAATATTTTTAATAGCAAATTGAATTATATCTCCTACTTGATCATCGTTAATTCCTTTAACTAAAGTTGGAACTAAAACTACTCCAAGACCAGCCTTTCTACAGTTTTCAATAGCTTGAATTTTCTGTGGAAGAATATTTTTTCCACGATTATAAATATATGGTTCTTCAGTTACACCATCAAATTGAAGATAAACAGTATTAAGTCCAGCATCAGCTAATTCTTGAGCCAAACTTTCTTTTCTAGCTAATCTTAAACCATTGGTAGCAATCTGAGTGTGAGAAAAATCTTTTTCTTTAGCTAACTTAACAAGTTCAACTATATCATTTCTAACAGTTGGTTCCCCACCAGCATATTGAATTGCAGGAGTAGGAGTAGGTTTGAGATTTTTTAAGTTGTCTAACATCTGTCCAATTTCTTCAAAAGTAGGTTCATAAAGTTTTTTAGAAACAGCAGCATTAGCAAAACATACAGGACATTTAAGATTACATCTATTAGTTACATCAATAAGCCCAAGTACAGTAGATGTTTCATGATCACTACATATTCCACAGTTATTTGGACATCCTAAACCATCTTTATTTGCATTTGCATCTACTTGAGGATTTTTTATTGGTTTTATAGAAGGATCAAAATCATTGACACGTTTATAAAGCTCTGCATTAGTCCAATAAGTATTATCAAAGCTCCCATGTTCAGGACATTCTTTTTTTATCCAAATTTTCCCATCTTTTTCATAAACTTCTGCTTCTACTGGTTTAAAGCAAGTCGGACATAAACTCATTGTTTTTTTAATAAACACCAAAATTATCACCTATGGTCTTAAGTAAGCTTTAAATTGAAATTGATAAATAATCATTAAATTATGAATGTGAATATAATGAATCTTAAGATATTATATTATTATTTCTTATTGTATAATATTATTAATATAATCTTCTATAAATTATAAACAAATTATATTTTTATACAGATTATATATGCTAATTATAATTTTCTACAGATTATAAACAAATTATAATGTATTATTATAATATTTAAATAGATTAATTGAATAAATAATAAATCACAACCTATACCTAAATAATTGAATGAATAATAAACAATATGAATTATAAAGGTATTTTAATATATTATAAACCTACAGTACAAAATAATTTATAGGAATAACTCTTTATAGTACACCATAACTTCTTATTATAAATGAATAAATAAATGAATATATTATAATTATTAAATAAGTATTGTATGTTATAATATAATATTATTTCTATAGTTATAATATAGTTGTAATAGTATATTAAAATATTGAAATAAACAAACAATTTCAATAATAATCATGAATCAAATTAAATTAATTGAATTGTAATATAATAAAATGTCACTAATTTTAATATAATATTAATAATACCATGAGAAATACCATTAACAAAAAATATCCTTAACATAACAATAATAACAATATAATAGTCACTTATATACTGATCATTTAATTTATTATATACAATATCATTTTTATAAAAATCTGATATTATAATTGTTATCTAATAATATTTATATTATATTATATTTATATTTAAGTGTGGTATCAATATAATTTTATTGAATACATAACTTTAAAAAAATAATTAGAAAAATAAATAAATAACTTTATAAATTAAAAGGAAGAAAGTTATAAGAAATTAGATTAAATATTTTTAAAGTATAATAAAGTATAATATTTATGAAAAATGAATTTAATTTAATTAAAACTAATTTAATCAGAATAAATAATTTTAATTATACAACCAAATTTATAATAAATTAAATATTAATTAATATCATATATTTATTATTTAATGTTATACAATTATTATATTTATTTTATATTTATAATTTGTATATGATTTATATAAGGTTATAACTCCATATATTCTATTATAATCCTATTATAAATAATATAACAAATTAAATGTTATTAAAACAAAATACCAATCCATAAAAACTATTAAAATTATTATAAATTATGAATTTATCCTAAATTATTCCAAAAATAGAGGAAAATAATGTCAGATATTACTGCTTTTATTATGACTTGCCTTAGTGCAGTTTACTTTATAATGCCCGCTTATATTGCAAATCTCAGTGGCCTTGCATTTGGAGGAACCACCCCTGTAGACCTTGGAAGAAACTTTCCAGATGGTAAAAGAATTATTGGTGATGGAGTAACTTGGAAAGGCCTTATTTTTGGAACAATTACTGGAACTCTAGTTGGAGCTATTGAAGGAATCTTAATTTGGGATCCTGTCTATGGAATAGTAATAGGATTTTTATTGAGTTTTGGTGCATTGTTAGGTGATGCAGTAGGTAGTTTTATTAAAAGAAGAATAGGTATAGGTAGAGGCAAACCTGCCCCTATATTAGACCAACTTGATTTTATAGCTGGAGCATTAATCTTAGCATCATTATTCACAACAATAACCTGGGAAACTGTATCAATAATAGCTGTTCTTACTTTAATAATACATCTTATATCAAATATAATAGCTTATTTAGCAGGCATGAAAGACGTTTGGTACTAATTGAGTTTAATATCCATAATGACTGTTTCTAACAAACTTTTTTAATATACTTATTTTTTACTATTATTTCAATGTAATTATTCTTTAATATCATTTTAATATCATTTTAATATTTTTTATAATATTTTTTATAATATATTTTCTTTTATAATATATTTTCTAAATATAATTTCTATAATTCCTATTTTATATATTATAAAATAATTATATCAATTTATATCAAAATAATAAAAAATATTGTTTGAAATTGTTATTTATAGAATATAAACGAATTATAAAAAAAATAAAAATAAAATGAAATATAAATGAAAAATGAATGAAATAAAAATGAATGAAATAAAAATAAAATAAATAAAAATAAATAAAATAAAAAATTATTAAATTATATTTTATTCTTTAAAAATTTTTAAATGAACTACTCACCAAATCATAAGATTTTGAAAAAGCTTCACTAAAACTTAACCATTCAGGTATCTCATAAACAAAAAGAGGAGTTCCAGTTGCTACAATAGGATTGTCGACTCTAGTTATTGAAGTACTTTTAGCAGAAGATTCAGTATCTCTCTTATAATATTTAAAGTCAGGAAGATCAGACATTACTTTTTCAGCTAAATTAATTGATTTATAATCCATTGAAGGAGTAGCTATATAAAAACCATCTCCATAACCTTGTTCATGATCATGACCAACGATTACAAGATTATAATTTTCTTTAGCTATATCTTTCACAACAAAGTCATGAACAAGAGTTTCTCCATTAGCCCTACCTACTGCAAAATTTTCAGGATTAGCTAAAACTGTGACTTTATAGTTTACAACTTCAACATTGTTGAAAAATGCATATATTTTTGCAACTTCAGGTAAAACATTAGCAGAAAGAGTTTCACGAGCATGCATACCAGAAACAATAGCTATTTTTTTATCAGAATTACCATAATGAGAATAAGTATCTTTGGTAACATAACCAAGATTATTAGAACCAATATTTTCACTATCATGCATATTTATAAATAAAGTAATCCCTGCTCCTATAGCAAGTATAATCATTAAAATTGCAACAAATTTATGCCATCTTTTCATCTTACCGCCTCAATAAAACTATTTAATATTCTAAATTTTACTTAAATATTCTTCTACCATGACAGCTGTTCCAATAGCTGGAGCAACCACACATTCTTCATCAGTTAAGATTTCATCCATAGATTTAATCTTAAAATTTAATAAATTCCCTGCTTCTTTAGCTAATATATCTTTTCCAAGACCAGTTGTTACAATTAAATCTAAATTTTCTCTTTTTGCTACTTTACTAAGAGAATTAGCTATTTGTTGGACTTGCTTTTTGTGAATATATTTAGAAATTTTAACAATATCATCGAAAGATAGAATATCTAAATCAGCACAAAGAACTCTTGAAATACGTCTTGCAGATTCTTCTTTTGACTTTCCAGCACCATCACAAGTATGGCAAACATAATCATCAATAGTTATTTTATCTAAAACGTTATAGACATCTGCAGTAATGGCAAAAAGCTCTGATGCTACATTAAAATCTTTATCATCAAATTTAATTTCATCTAAAAAGCTAGCTAAGTTAGTTCTAAGAGTTCCAGTATAAACAAGCTCACCTGTAGCTAATCTTTCATAGTCAGACCTACCTTTAGCACATTCTTTTCCATTTTTTACAGGAATAATATCTGTAGTAGTACTTCCAGTATCAATAAAAATACAATTAGGATCAATTTTAGCAGCTATTTCCGCAGTAGCTATCCAATTTGCAGCAGCTATTTCAAGAGGGTTTTTTTGTATTTCTTCTATAGATAAAACATTATTTGTTCCAATGAATGCAATTGGAATGTTTTTTGAGGAAATATTTTCAAAAGCCTCTTTAGTTTTATTAGCTATATCTAAAACTCCTTCTTTTTTAGTTTCATAAGCATCTACAAGCTCAGCAGTCATAGAAATACCAATTCCATCTATAGAATCAATTCCACCATCACTAACATCAGTTTTTTGAATCAGATTCAGTAATGTGTCTCCCAAATCCTCTTTATTACTCCACATAGGAAGATATTCGAAATCAGTAGCTATATTTTTGATTTCATGAGTATTATCATCAAAATCAACAATAGCCAAGTCAGTATTTGCACCACCAATATCAAAACCAGCAATTTTCATAACAACACCTTCCTAAAATCTTTAAACATTAATAACACCAAATAATACTAAATAACTAGAATAACACCAAATATACTAACTAAATAACCAATTAACTAATAACAGAATAACACCAAATAATAAAATTAATACTATTAATTAACACATAATAATGCCAAAGTAACCACAGCTAACACTAATTGACACCAAATAATACTAAATAACATTAAAATAAATATAAGTAAATTTTATAAAATTTCAATATCTAAATCATTACCAATTTTCTTAAATTTAACATAATTAGAATCAATACTATTAGTACATTCTTGTATTGAATCAATAGCTATTTTATTATCCAATAATTTAATTATTGTTCTTCCTATATTAAACTTAGCAATTTTACTTATACCAACATAAGGTGTTGTAAACCTTGAATTTATTTCTAAAAAATAAAAGTCTTTTGTATGATTATTAGAATTATTAATATTATTGGAATTAATAGAATTAATAGGATTAATAGGGTTAATAGGATTATCTAGATCATCATAGTTTTTTACAATTAAATCAACACCAACAAATCCTTTTATACCTTCAATTGACTCAACAGCTTTTTTAGCTATTGAAAATGCAGTTTCTTTTAAAGGATGATTATATGGAAGTTCACCACCAAGATACTTCTGATTTTCATTATTTATCTCTAAATATTGCTTATTTAAAGTAAGGGGAATAGCTGTCTTACCATCAGATATTAAGCTAACACTTAAATTTTCTCCAGAAATAAATTCTTGAACCAATATTTCTGAATTTTCTTCATAAGTTTCAGAAATTTTAGCTATATCCTCCTCATTTGATATAAGAACCATATTTTGACAATCTACACCATGAATTGGTTTGACAATTAGTTTAAACTCATCATCATTACTATCATTATTAGTAGTACTATCATTACCATCATTATTAACATTATTAGCATTATTATCAAAAAATTCTAACATATTTTTAATAGATATTTTCCATGGACTTTCATCACAAACAGTGAAACGAAAGGTTTTTGGTTGATTTACAATACCTTGAAGATATTTAAAAGTTGAATATTTATTAGAACATAATAAAGTAGAATCAGAATCAGAACCATAAATCTTAACATTATTATCTTCAATTAACTTAGTTAAGTTATAAAGATTCATATTTTCTTCAGCAGAAATAAATATACAGCTATCAAAACTACTTATATTTTCTTCTAACCAATTTTCTAATTTTGTATCTATAATAATCTTATTTCCATATTTTTTATTAGAAGATTCACTATTATCAAATTCAGAGTTATTAAATTTTTTATTATTCAATTCATTATTATTATCATTATTATCATTTTTTATAAATCCACAGCTATTTCCAATATCTGCAAAATCATTTGAAACAAGAAAATGGACATCTAAGTTATTTTCAGGTAAAAATGAACTTAAATCATTTAATAAAGATTCAATTAAAGCTACAGCTTCAGATATTATTGTTGGATCCTTTATTCCAGAAGCCGTGTAATATTCAAATACTAATATTGAATCTGATTTTTTTGAATTGTTGGAAACCATAGTTATTACCTTATCATTAATCACATTAAAATATTATTAAAAATACAACTTAAGTTAAATTACTAGAATTATATTATTAAAAATAATATTTAAATTAAATCATTTAAATTATTTTTTTAATTATATAAAAATTTTAATTATTAAAAATAAGTAAATGAAAAAATAGAAAAATAAAATAAAAAATATATTTTTAAAAATATCTAAAAAAAGAAAATATAAAAAAGAAAATATAAAAATGAAGTATAAAAATATAATTTAAATAAGAATTAATTCATAATCCTATCAAATAAGACATATTTTCCTTTTAATTTTAAATTATCCGTTGGGAATTCCATAGTATCTTGTTTTTCACTATATACAATTCGAACAACAGCATTATTTTTCTCTTCAAATTCAGATACATCAATATCATCAATAACTTGTGTCATTTTTGTAACAAAGCTATTCATAATATCATCAGGAGCTTCGATTTTAAACATTTCTAGTTCAAGTTTCTTTTCAATAATATCTAAAATTTGTTTTCCTGAAGTTCCATCACCATAAGGATTTCTAGCAGAAACCATTTTGGAATAAAATTCTTTGTCATTTAAAATTTTATTAGCTGAATCAACAATATTTTCATTATTACACCCCACTAAAATATTTCCTCCTGCTGTAACTGTTTCAGGTCGCTCTGTATTATATCTTAAAGTAAGAACTGGAATATCAAGAGTAATAGCCTCTTCTTGAAGACCTCCAGAATCAGTTAGAATTAATCGTGATTTAGATAATAATAAAAGGAATTCTAAATATCCAAGAGGTTTAATAAGATGAACATTATCAAGTGAATCTAATTTATCATATAAATCAAACTCTGCTAGTTGTTTTTTAGTTCTTGGGTGAATTGGGAAAATAATGTTTAAATCAGTTAGTTCGCTTAGGGCATTAACAACATTAGTCATCCTCTTTTTATTATCTACATTTTCTGCCCTATGCATAGTTAAAGTTAAAATATTATCTAATTTAATTAAATTACCGAAATTTTCATTTTCATTATTATTATTATTATTATTATTATTGTCTTTAGCTAAATCATCTAAGTCAAAACGTTTTTTAGCTATTTTTAAATTTCTAAAACAAGCATCCACAACAGTATTCCCCGTAACATATATATGACTCCTTAAAATACCTTCTAATGATAAGTTTATAGCTGATTCTGTAGTTGGAACGAAATAAAACATTGAACAAACATCAGCAGCTTTTCTATTAATTTCTTCAGGCATAGTATTATCATATGAACGTAATCCTGCTTCTACATGCCCAACAGGAATATGTAATTTTGTAGCTACAAGAGCACCAGCTAAAACTGCATTAGTATCTCCTTGAACTAATAAAATATCTGGTTTTTCAGCTATTAAAACCTTTTCAATCCCTTCCATCATTTTTCCAGTTTGTTTTCCATGAGAACCAGAACCTACACCAATGTTATAGTTAGGAGTAGGTAGTTCTAACTCTTCAAAGAATTGATCTGACATTTCATGATCATAATGTTGACCTGTGTGAATGAGAAGTAATTGATGTCCCCTTAATTTAATTTCATCGATGATTGAAGCCATTTTAATAATTTCTGGTCTTGTTCCAAGTACTATTGATATTTTCATAATATTCAACCTAATTATATTTTTACTACCTTTATTTACTATCTTTTATATTAATTAATATTATTGATTAAAGATTGATTAAAGTTCTCTTTTTCGTTCAACTCTATATTCATTAATAACATTTAATAAATTATCTTGGGCTTTTTTAGCTATTTTTTCCTTTGATTCAAATTTCCACTGATTTATCTTTTCTTCTAAAACTTTTGAATCAGCAACAGCATAATCATCAAAAAATTTAATATCCAAATCATTTTCACTGAAAATTGGAATATTTTCCTTTTCAAATACGTCCTCTGCTTGAGAAGGAATTTCTTCATTTTTGTTATTAATAATAGCTTTGATTCCTAAATCAGTTAAGAACTTGGCAGTTTGTGAGCCTCCTCCTTTGGAAGAAGCTAAATATATAACATCTCCTCTTTTTAACTTGAATAGTCGATTTGCTTCATTTAAACCGTTCTTTGTAAAGGAATCAATTATTTTAATAGGAGTAAATATAGATAACTCATTAAAATCATCAATTTTTAATCTTTTATTTAATTTTTCTTCAAGAGATTTTCTAAGTTCTTTTTCTTCTTTATATTTATTTTGTATTGATTTCAAAAGTTTTATTTTTGAATTTACTTCTTTATCTTTTAAAATAGCTTTAGATTCTTTTAATTTAGATTCTTTTAATTCTTTTTTTATTTTTAATAATTTCTCATTTTTTTCATTTAATTCTTGAGATAAGGAATTATTTTTATTTTTTATATTTTCAAGTATTTTATCCAGATTTTTAATCTGTTTTTCTTGAGATTTATTGATATTTTTTAATTTATCCAATTTTTCTTCTAATAAATATAAATCTTCATTATTATTCTCATTTGAACCATTACCAGAATCATTATAAAGATTATTATCAAAATTATTATTATTATTATTATTATTATTAAAATTATTAGAATTATTTCCTAAATTATTCCTGATATCACTTACAGAATCTTTAATAGGAATTTTATTTTCAGAACCTACTAAATTATCGCTTTCACTACCAACAAGATTATACATCTCAAATGCCATGGCTATAGAGGAACTAATAGGATTGTCATTTATTAAAAATGACTTAGCTTGGTTTAAAATAGCATAATAATTTTCATTAATAATATGTTCCTTATCAATCGAATTAAGACCAATTTTAGCTTCTAAAAACTTCTTTTCAAGTTGGTTTAACTTTTTTTTATAACTATTGTATGCAAGAATAGCTGCAGACAATGAATCTCTTTCATGAGCATCAACAGAAGCGTTATTAAAATTATTAGAAATAATAGGATTATTATTAAAATTATTATTAGAACTAAAAGAAATATCATTTTCATTCTTCAAAAATTCATTAACGATTTCATTTTTATAAGAAACCGAAATATCATTTTTTGGGGAAAATATCTTTGCATTTAATGAACTAGCTAACTTTTTTACAGCTTTAGGAGGGTTTTCAACATCAGCAGCTATTAAAATAGTTTTCCCATATTCCATAAGTGTAGTTATAATCTCTGATTTAGGTATTTCTTTAAAACTTTTTAAAAAAAGTAAATTACCATTTAAATCTAATATAGCTAATCCTACTGTTAATCCTGGATCAAATCCTACTATAATTGGAGTTTTCAAATTATCTACCCTATTAACAAATTATATATGTAAATTTTGTTTTTTTGTTTTTTTGTTTAAAACTATGTATTCAACTTTTAACCCTTAGTTTGACTATTATAATCAATTATTATTTAATTATAATATTTTCATTGTTATCTATTATAATTATTTATTTCATTTTTTTTTATTTAAATAGATACTATAAATTAAATGATTAAATATAAATGATAAATTAAAAAAGTAAATTTAAAAATAAATTAAAAATTAGATTAAAAACTAAATTAAAAAAGTAAATTTAAAAATAAATTAAAAAATAAATTAATTAATAAATATAAGATTATATAAAATAATATATTGAATAAAATAATATATTAATCAATATATTTCTTATTAAGGTGTTATTAAGAAATATTTTTATTTTTTGAGGTCTTTTAGACTAGTTAAAATGCTGTTTTCTATTGAAAGCTTTAATTTATAATCAAAAAGATTTTCAATAAGTGTTCTTTTAAATCCTTCAAATGCATAATCATCATATTTGAATTTGATGTTATTATATTCAATATTCATTAAAATAAGGTTTTCTGGATTAAGAGGTTTGATATTATATCTTTTATCAGGATTTAACATATCTTTAACAACATCTACATCCATTTCATTTTTTCCAACAAATAAGAATATTCTCATCATTTTTCTAATCATATTCCAAAGAAAACTTTCTCCAAAAATATCAATAAAGATAGGATTATAAGAGGATCTGTCAAAATTTACATTTTCAAAGTTTTTATTAAATCTTCCAATAGATTTAAGTTCACCAACATAATTAGAGTCAATAAAATCTCCAGAATCTTTTAAATCTCCATTATATCTACGAGAATGTTTAAAGTTTTGAGAATCTTTAAAATATTCAGAATCATCTAATTTTTGAGAATAAGTATCAAATTGAGTTTTAGAGTCAGTATTAAAGTCATTATCTGGTTGATTATTAGATTCATTATTATAATCTGAAAATACTATTTGAATATCATCAATAGTTCTCACAGTAGTTTTTTGTGATTCATTTCTCTTAGAAAAATTAACAAAGTCATGTTGACCTTTAAATAAATCAGTTAATTCATTCATAGCTGAAATATTCAAATCATTTTCAAAAAATACATATCGATAATGTTTACTTTCAGCATAACGAGGTTTAAAGCCATAACGAACAGGAGCTTTAGCTATTATTTGAATATCATCAGGAAGATTGTGGTTTATTTGATTTACAATAACTTCTCTTTCACTCATGAAACTAATTACATTTCCAAAACTATGGACCCCCTTATCAGTTCTTCCAGCTATTCCAAATTTGGAATCAGCTAAATTGTCAATATATCCAAGACTTTTTAAAGTATAAATTAGCTCTCCTTCAACTGTTCTATGATTTGGTTGACGCTGAAAACCATGAAAATTAGTTCCAATATAAGCAATTTTTAAAGCTACTTTTTTCATATAAATCCAAACAAAATTTTAACAATCCAAATATAAATTTAAGACATTTTATAATTAATTAAATAAGTTTAAAATATAATTAATATAATAAATAATTTTGATATAGAATATAATATAATTATAATATAATTATTAAATAATTATTAAATGCATTAAATATAATTATATTAAAAATATAAATAATTAGATAATAGTCTTACATTATTAATTATATTAATACTATAAATATGTATTAGTTATATTTTTATTAATTTATATTTTATATTATTATATTAATGTTAATATTGATATTATTGATATTAGATAATTAAATATTAAATAAATAATCACAATTAACTAGATTAACTAATTATTAAACATTATAAAATTTAATATTTAATAATTTAATATTAAGTTAATATTTAATGTTTAATGTTTAAATTTATATTCAAGAATCATTTATAAATAAACCAATTAAGGTGTTATTATGGGTATTATAAAATATGGGGTACTAGGAGTTTTACTAATTGTAATCGTCCTATTTGGGCTGAATTTCATTACTAATGAGATGAATGCAGTTGAAGATAATTTTTTAGGGAAAATAACTAATTTTACTGGAAATGAAGTGGAAAATATTTCAGGCAATATTACAGGAACTGTTTATAATTACGGAAACTCAAAGATAAATTATGTTAAATCTCAAGCAAATGTTGAACCATTTATTGGAGAAGTTAAAAATAATCCTAATTTAACACAAATTAGCATACCTAACGCCCCTAAAGATTCAATAGCTTTTAAAACAAGTAATGGTCAATATGCACTTTTAATTATTAAACCAGATAAATCTGAAGCAGTTTTAATACAATCTCCAAATCAAAAAGAGTTAGTTGAAGCAGCTAACAAATTAAATACTGGTGGAGAAATTATAGATCAAATAACTGCTGGATTGAACAATATTAAATTAGATAAAAGTCAAATAAATCTAGATAATATCCAAATATAAAAATATTAGGTGCTTTAATGTCTTTTGAAGAAAATAAAATGCTAATAATGCCTGCTGTTGATATAAAAAATGGAAAATGTGTTCAACTTGTCCAAGGAAAACCAGGGACAGAACAAGTAATAATCGACAACCCAGAACAAGTAGCTAAGAAATGGGAAGAAGATGGTGCTGAAATAATCCATGTAATAGATCTTGATGGAGCTTTTGAGGCTAAAGATAATTTAAATACTATAAAAGATATACTCGATGAAGTAAATGTTCCTATTCAATTAGGTGGAGGAATTAGAAGTGTAGATTATGCAAAACAGCTTTTAAATCTTGATATTGAACGACTTATAATAGGAACAATGGCGATTAAAGACTCAAACACAATAAAACAGCTTTCTGAGGAGTTCGGATCAGAACGGATAATGGTTTCATTAGATAGTAAAGATTCTAAAGTTGTAATAAAAGGTTGGAAAGAGAAAATTGATAAAACAGCTACAGAAATCAGCCGAGAATTCCAAGAAGCCGGAGCAGGAAGTATTTTATTTACAAATGTAGATGTTGAAGGATTGTTAGAAGGTTTTGATATTCAACCAGCTATTGATCTTGTAAATTCTGTTGATATACCTATTGTATACTCTGGTGGTGTGACTAATCTTGATGATATTAAAAGTCTTACAAAAACTGGAGTTAAAGGAGTAGTTATTGGATCTGCACTATATAAAGATAAAATAAATCTTAAAGATGCTTTAAAATTACAAACTATACAATAATATAGTAATATAATAAAATAATAAAATATAATACTATAATACTATAATAAATATTTAAAAATAATAAATATCATAAATCAATCTAATCAAAAGGTGGAATAATGAAAATAGTTATGGCAACTGGAACATTCGACTTATTACATCCAGGACATGGATTATATCTTCAAAAATCCAAAGAACTTGGAGGAAAAGATGCTAAATTAATAGTTGTCGTAGCTAGGGATTCAACAGTCCGGAGAAAGAAAAGAATTCCTATAGTAGAAGAATCTCAACGATTAGAAATGATAAAAATGTTAAAACCTGTAGATGAAGCTTATTTAGGCCATCCCACAGATATTTTTAAAATAGTCCGAGAATTAAAACCCGACATCATATCTATTGGATCTGATCAAAGTTATGAAATAGATCAGCTGAAAAAAGATTTAAAAAATCAAGGGATTGATTGCGAAGTTAAAAGAGTTAGTAACTATAGAAGAGCAAAATTAGATAGTACTTGTAAAATAATAAAAAAAATAAGACATTCTGATTTTTCAGAAGAAAGTTTAAAGGATTGCTAGATTAAATTTATTTAAATTTCTAATTTTTATTCTTATTTTTATTCTTTATTTTTATAACTTTTATAACTATCATTAATTAAAATTACATAATAATTATATAAATTAATATTTTTTATCAATTTATACCTATATATTCATTATATATCTAAATATTATTAAAATATTCAGTAATTATTAAATTATTTCTTTTATTTTCATTAAAAATTAGAAAAAAATAGTAATCATTTGATTTAATTGTAAATAAATTGTTTTTGTTCATTTTCATGATAATTAAGTAATACTTAAATTATTTATACTAAAAATTCCATAAATATAATATTATTAAAATATTATTAAACATTAAATAAAATTTAGGTTAATTAAATAAAATTTAGAAGTTTACTATTGTTGATATATAATATTAATATCAATTTTTTAAAGATTTAATGTTTAAAACATATAATTTTATGTTTATAACTATTTATTAAAGGTGTTTGGATGACAGAGATAGCTATCGTTGGTGGAAGTGGATATACTGGTGGAGAACTAATTAGATTATTGCAGAAACACCCAGATGCAGAAATAAAGAGTATTACTTCAAGACAATATAATGGAACACCTGTTGATAAGATTCATCCCCATATAAGAGGTTCTAATCTTATATTTGAAGATATTTCTCCTAAAAATCTTGATGCAGATATAGTATTTACAGCTACACCTCATGGGGTTTCTATGAATATTGTCCCAGAAATATTAGAAGTTGGATCAAAAGTAATAGATCTTAGTGGTGATTATAGGTTTAATGATATAGATAACTATGAAAAATGGTATAATATAAAACATATAGCCCCAATTGAAGCTGTTTATGGCCTTCCTGAAATTCACAGAAAAGAAATTAAAAAAGCTAAACTTGTAGCTAATCCAGGTTGTTTTCCAACAGGAGCTATCTTAGCTAACCTTCCATTGTCAAAGGAAGAATTGGTAGAGAATATAATTGTTGATTCAAAAACTGGAGTTAGTGGAGGAGGAGTTAATCCATCCACAGTTTTTCATTATCCTAATTGTGCAGATAATGTCGTTCCATATAATTTAACACGACACAGACATGGACCTGAAATTCAGCAAGAATTAGGGGCTTTTTCTAATGTAAAAGTTTCATTTACCCCTCATTTGGTCCCAGTTATTCGAGGAATACTTACAACAAGCCATAGCTTCTTAAAAAGCTTTAATGATAATAATAATAACGTTTCCATTGCAGATAATCTTAAAGAAGAAACAGAAAAAGAAATAATTGACATCTATAAAAAACAATATAAAAACGAACCATTTGTTAAAATCCTAGATGATGGTGAAATTCCTACTTTAAATTCAGTTCGAGGATCTAACTTTGCTCATATAGGAGGTTTTGAGATTGATGATAACGGCAGATTGATTGTTATATCAGCAATTGATAACTTAGTTAAAGGAGCTTCTGGACAAGCTATTCATAATATGAATTTAATGTGTGGTTTTAAAGAAGAAACAGCCATAGATGGTTATGGAATGCGACCTTAATACTCAAAAATTCAAAATAGCATTGAAAAAAAAGATATTTAAAAATAAAAATAAATATGGAATCACTAAACATTAGAAACAAAAATTATTGTTAGATATTAAAATAACAAACCCTTAGAATATTTTAATATTTAGAATATATTAAAATAATGTTATAATAATATTAAATGATATATGAATATATTATATATATGATAGATATGTTATAGATATGTGAACTATATATAAAACAAAAAGATGATAAAATGAAAACAGTAATAATATATTTTTCAGAAAGTGGAAAAACAAAAGCAGTTGCAAAAACACTTTCAAAAAATTTAGATACTGATTTAATTGAAGTAAGAGACTTAAAAAATAGAAATGGTTTTGTTGGTAAGGTCTTCTCATCGATTGATGCTTTTAGAGAAAGTAAAACAAATACCGTTCCTTCACGTGTTGATTTACAAAACTATGGCCTAATTTATTTCGGAACTCCAACATGGGCAGGAAATGCAACCCCTGCGATAATCACTATAATTGACAAATGTGATTTAAGAGGAAAAGATATTGTTTTATTTGCTACTATGAATAGTTCTGGAGGACGAAGTGCAATTAATAGAATGAAAGAAAAAGTTGAATCTCGTGGAGCTAGAGTTGTTGAAACTTTCACTATTAAAACTAAAGATAAAAGTGTTGAAAAAGTTGGAGAAGATAGTGAAAATATCGCCAAATTATTAGATTTAAGTTTATACAATTATTAAAATATTAAATCTGAATTTTATATAATTAGGTGTATTTATTTAGATATATTTATTTTGATATATTTAATTAGATATATTTAATTATAATTAGATTAAATTATCAAGTTTAAGTTATATATAAACTAATAAATTTAAATTATGCAACATAAAGTAATAGATTTAAATTCATATAATTATCAAATTAGATTTAAATCTATAAATTTATTATAATTATTAAAATTTATAAAATTACAAATATACATTACAAAAAAATAAAATATTAAATGTTAAATAAAAATTAAGATTAAAAATAATAAAAACTATAATATTAAATAAATTATTAAAAAATAAATAAATTAAATATGAATAAATTAAATATGACTAGATTATAAATAAAAAAAAGAAGAAAATGAAAATGAAAATAATGGTGCTTTAATGTTAGAAAAATTTATGGAAAATTATAAACTACTAATTATAATTCCTGTGATAATTACCATTCTATCGGTTGTATTAATAAGTGTCAACGGAATAGATGAAGGTATAGAATTAAAAGGGGGTTCAATAGCTGTTTTAAAGATGAATGAACCAATTAGTTCATTGGCTTTAGAAGATCAACTGAAAACATCTTTTAATAATCAAGGAATTAATGTTGAAGAAGTTGATGTTATAAGTAACAGTGGAAAAGACATAACTGTTCAAATGGGAAGTGAAATAAACTCAACGACGTTTGATAATGCACTTGCCAATAAAGGAAATGTTACTAGTTATAATGCAATAGGGCCCGTTCTTAGTGAAGAAGCTATGACTCAAATTTATTGGGCTTTAGCATTTGCATTCTTATTTATGGCAATAACTGTTTTCATCATATTTAGAGAACCAATTCCTTCACTAGGAGTAATTTTAGCAGCTGCCAGTGATATTATCATAGCTGTTGGAGGAATATCATTGTTTAATATTCCATTATCAATAGCCTCTGTTGGAGCACTTCTGATGTTGATTGGTTACAGTGTAGATACAGACATTCTACTTACAACTCGAGTATTGAAAAGAAAAGAAGGTAGTGTAACTGAAAGAGCTAAAAAAGCTCTGGAAACCGGAATGACAATGTCTATTGCAGCTATTGCTTCAATGGTTGTTCTTTATGTTGTAACCATAACTATAATCCCTGCAGCATCAACATTAAGTAATATTGCAGCAGTTTTAATAATAGGACTATTAGCAGATATTATAACAACATGGCTTATGAACCTTGGAATCCTTAGATGGTATGTGGAGTGGAGAAGATGAAGACAAGGTATATAAAAGAATTTTTAAAAGACAAAAGAGTCTTATTAATGATAATATTGGTTGTAGCTAGTGCAATTAGTATCTCCACACTTGGAATTCAACAAGGTCTTGATTTGAAAGGAGGATCAATGATACAGCTACAGCTTGAAAAACCTGTAGATAAAGAAACCATGGATATTGTAACTACTGTTCTAGATAAACGTCTTAATTTATATGGTGTACAAGATGTTAAGGTTAGATCCAGTGGAAATCAACTTGTTATGATTGAAATGGCAGGTGTATCGCCAGAAGAAGTTGAAAAACTAATAGGATCTCCTGGAAAATTCGAAGCACGAATAGGTAATGAAACTGCCCCTGTCGCACTTACTGGAGCAGACATTACGTCGGTAGATATGTATGAAGTAACAGACACTCAATGGATGGTTCCTTTTAAGGTTTCGCCAAGTGGAGCTCAAAAATTTGCAGAATTAGCTAAAGGAAAAGGTGGAGAAAAAGTTTACATGTTCTTAGATGGTAAACTTATTGATAAAAACCCTCCAGAACTTGCTCCAGAGTTAGCTAATGGAAAAGGAGCTACTGAGTTAAGTGTTACTGGTGGAGCTTCAACCCCAGAAGAAGCTAAATCTCAAGCTGAATCTGTTTATACTGTGTTAAAAACAGGATCCTTACCAGTTCAAATTAAAGTTGTTGGTGCTAGTACGGTTTCCCCAGAATTAGGAGAACAATTCTTAAATGGAGCTATAGTTGCAGGACTTTTAGCAATATTGGCTATTTCAATAATAATATTTATTAGATATAGAAGACCCCTCTTGGTTATACCAATTTTAATAACAAGTGTTTCAGAAGTATTGATTGTTATGGGAATTGCTTCAGTAATTCATTGGAATATAGATCTTTCAGCTATTGCAGGGTTAATTGCATCGGTTGGAACTGGAGTAGACGATCAGATTATTATTACTGATGAAGTTTTAAATAAACAAGCTAGTGGTGAAACAAATAAAAAACGTGTACGGACTAGAACAAGAATGAGTGTTAAAAATGCATTATTTATTGTATTTGCATCAGCAGGTACTCTAATTGCAGCTATGTTACCACTTGCATATGTAGGATTTGCAAGAGGAAGTAGTGGTATTGGAACCTTAGCAGGTTTTGCATTTACAACTATTCTCGGTGTTTTAGTAGGAGTATTCATTACTAGACCCGCTTATGCAAAATTCGTAGAGATATTTTTAAGATAAATACTATTTCTAAAATATTTCTACATATATTTTATTTTAAAACAAAAAAATCATTTATTTTTATTTTTTTATCTTTTAATTTTAATTTATTTTTAATTTTAATTTATTTTTCAATCTTAATTTTTAATCTTAATTTTTAATCTTAATTTTTAATCTTAATTTCATACTAATCATTATTTTTCCTATTTATCCTTATCTATTAATTCCATATATAATTAATTAATAAAAAATATAAAAATAAATTGAAAAGAAATAAAAATAAATATAAATATATAATAAAAAAATGAATAAAAAGAATACTAAAATGAATACTAAAAATAAATAGAAATAAATAGAAATAAATAGAAATAAATAAACAAATAATATATAAAAAGAATACTAATTAATAATAAAATAATTATAATAATAATTATGTTAATCATTATTAATAGAATAACCTTTATCTTCTAAAGCTTTTTTAAGTAAATCCATAGCTAACTTATCTTCTTTACTTCCAACTTTATTAATAATTCGTTTTGATTCAAGAAATCTATCTAAAAAATAGTCTTTTTTTTCTTTATCAACTATATCTATTCTTGTAAAATTAACCAAAGACTCGACTAAAGAGTAAAATCCTCTATTTGCAGCTTTTGTACATTTATTATTCAATACTATATCAACAACATCAGATATAATAACCTTTGCTTCAGATTTCCTAATAGGGTCACTTTTTTTAATAGCATCTTTTATTTTAATTACTTTACATTTCAAATAAGCATCTGTATTCTTTAAATTTACTAAAGAATCAGAATCTGAAATATTACTTTTATCAAAGAGATCTTCAGGAATATTTCCAGTAGTAGCAAGTGTAAATAAAATAGGATCTAAAGTTATATTAACAATAAATTCCTTTTGATTGATTATATTATCTAAAGTAGTGCTTCCTTCAAATATACGGCACATAATCTTATCTTTATCTTTACAAATGACTCCAATTGGAGCAGCATTTTTATCCTTATCCTTATTTATAGTAGTTATTATAGTTTCATATTGTTGTCCCTTTTCCATACCAACAGAACTTAAATCAATATTCATAGTAATAATTTTATATTTCTCAATATATAATTATAATTATTTAGTTAAATTAATTATATCAAATAAAAAGATAATAACTAAAATAGGAAATAAAAATCTATTAATAATCTGAAGTTACTAATACCTCCAAATTAAACTCATAATATTTAAATAATATAAATAACAAATTTATTTAAAATAAAAAAAAATCATGATTTTCTAATTTTAAAAGCTAAAACTTTTAAAATAAAGGAAAATTTCATTTTTCTAAATTTAAAAGCTAAAACTTTTAAAATAAAGGAAAATTTCATTTTTCTAAATTTAAAAGCTAAAACTTTTAAAATAAAGGAAAATTTCATTTTTCTAAATTTAAAAGCTAAAACTTTTAAAATAAAGAAAAAATTCAAAAATTTTAATTTAAAAAACATCAAAAACAAGGAGATATCATGGAATACAAAATGTACAGTGAAGTTTTTGAACAACCGGATTCAATTAGAAAAACCTTTGAAATGGAGCTAGATAATATGGAAGAAATATCTTCTAAACTAGCTAAAGTCGATAAAAT
>NZ_JAHLZE010000036.1 GCF_020148105.1 Methanobrevibacter sp. TMH8 | reverse complement strand
TTTGAGCACTCTGTTGCTAATATGTTTTTCATACCTGTTGGGATTTTCTTAGGGAAAGTTACTTGGTATCAATGTATTGTTAACAATTTAATTCCAGTTACTATTGGAAATATTATTGGTGGTGCAATCTTCGTCGGAGTCCTGTACTGGTACACGTATCTAAGAGGCCAAGATTCAAATACATAAAATCAATTAGTTTAGTTCATTTAATAATGTAAAATGATAAATAATAATGTAATTACCATAGATAAATGAATGTGTTTTGATATTATATTGGCATAATTTAGCTAAAAAACAAGATAAGAACAACTATAAAAATAAGAGTTCCTAACTTCAAGGATTTACAATATCAATACACTACTAGTAATACTCTACTAAATAATGCAGTAATATATGTTAGGTTATACTACTGTTACTTCTGGTCAGTTATAATGCTACAATACTTGCTATAATTACTTTATCTATCTAAGTAAAATGTTAATATTGATCTAATAAAATCACTAATAGTACTAAATTGCAAATAACTCTATAATACTCTATTTACTTCAATAGCTGCCAAAATACCACTAATATTAGCATGACTAATACTATTACTATTATTACTATTAACTATTAACTACTATTAACTACTGTTACTCAAGCACACTATTAATTTATACATTGTTATTGACTCTGTTTTTACATTGTTATCATGGATTTTATTAATTAAGTAGTTTTTATAATATTTCTGTACTATGGCTAAAATTAATTCAGTATTACTAATATATATTTTATTATTATAACTATATTTATCTAAATTATTCTATTATTAATAAAATGAGTAATCTTTTTGGATTTTGATGTTAATGGTAATAATAGGATTAAAACTGTTAATAGCTAATATTAATAGATAACTATATATTTAAAGACCTTTAAATCAATAAATAATATAAAATAGTATAATAAATTCTAATATAGTTGAATGTAGATTAGTAAACAATTAAATGTTAATGAAATTAAATGTTAATGAAATAATTAATAATTAATAATTAAAATAAATAAAACAATTAAATTATTAATCAAATATTTTAATGAACTACTGTTTAATGAACCATTGAACTGGATAAAATAAACTGATAAATAATAAACTATGGACTTAATTTTACAATATTATTAAGAATCTAGTTTAAATATTTAAATATTAGTTTAAATACACTAATAGTACACTATTAGGCTAATTGAATAAAAAGAATAATAAATAATTTATTAAATTAATATTAAAGTCATTTAAGGAGAGTATTAAATGGTTGAAATGAAATATGTTCCTACAATATGTCCATATTGTGGAACTGGATGTGGACTTAACCTTGTTGTCGTAGATGAAAAGGTTGTTGGTGTAGAACCATGGAAAAGACATCCAGTAAATGAAGGAAAATTATGTCCTAAAGGAATGTTCGCTCATGAATTTATTCATAGAGAAGATAGGCTTACAAAGCCATTAATTAAAGAAGAAAATGGAGAATTTAGAGAAGCTGAATGGGATGAAGCTTTAGATTTAGTTGCATCCAAGCTTGGTGAAATTAAAGCTAATAACCCAGATGATATTGGATTTTTAGCTTGTGCAAGATCTCCAAATGAAAATATTTATATTACTCAAAAATTTGCTCGTAAAGTTATTGGTACTCACAATGTGGATCATTGTGCAAGAATTTGTCACGGACCTACTGTAGCAGGACTTGCTAGAACATTTGGTTCAGGTGCTATGACAAATGATTTCATAAGTATTGAAAGTGCTGATGTTATATTTATAATTGGTTCTAACAATATGGAAGCTCATCCATTGTTTGGTAGAAGAGTTATTAGGGCTAAGAAAAATGGAGCAAAAATTATTGTTGCTGACCCACGTTATACTCCAACAGCAAAATTAGCTGATATGTATATCGAATTTAGGTCTGGTAGAGATGTACCATTATTAAATGCAATGATGAAAATTATCATTGATAATGATTTACAAGATGATGAGTTTATTAAAAATAGAACTAAAAACTATCAGAGACTTAAAGAAACTGTAGCTAAATATGATCTAGATTATGTTGCAGAATTAGCTGAAACTGATCCAGAAAAAATTAAAGAAGCAGCTTTAATGTATGCAAAAGCAGAAAATGCAGCTATTGTTTATTCATTAGGTATTACAGAACATAGGCATGGGGCTGATAATGTTATGGCTAATGCAAACTTAGCTATGTTAACTGGTAATATTGGTAAAATTGGTTCTGGTGTTAACCCACTTAGAGGCCAAAATAACGTACAAGGTGCTTGTGATATGGGTGCTCTTCCTACTGACTATCCAGGATACCAAAAAGTTGTTAATGAGGATGCTCAAAGAGTTGTTGAGCAAAATTGGACTTGTACACTTGATGGGTGTGCACCAGGTTTAACTGTTGTTGAAATGATGCATGCTGCTGCTGATGGTAACATTAAAGCTATGTATATTACAGGTGAAGATCCAGTTCTTTCAGATCCTGATACAAATCATGTTATTGAAGCTATGGAGAATTTAGACTTTTTAGTTGTTCAAGATATTTTCATGTCAGAAACAGCTAGATATGCTGATGTTGTTTTCCCAGCTGCAGGTTGGGGTGAACAAGAAGGTACTTTCACCAATGGTGAAAGAAGAGTTCAAAGAGTTCGTAAAGCTGTTGAAGCTCCTGGTGAAGCAAAATATGATTGGGAGATTATGAAAGAAATAGCTGTTAGAATGGGTGCAGAACCAGAACAATTCACATATAATAATGCTCAAGAAATATTTGATGAAATGAGAATGATCACTCCTCAATACAGAGGAATGACATATGAAAGATTAGAAAAACCAGAAGCATTACATTGGCCATGTCCTGATGAAGAACATCCTGGTCAAGGACTTATGCATGTAGATAAATTTGCACATCCTGATGGATTAGGTGTATTTGAACCTGCTGATTATATTGGTCCTTCTGAACTTCCAGATAATGATTATCCATTAGTTTTAACTACTACAAGAACTTTGTTCCACTATCATGCAAGTATGACTAGAAGATGTAAAACTTTAGATAATGAATTACCTACTGGTTATGTAGAAATTAATGATAAAGATGCTAAAAAATTAGGTATTTTAAACAGAGAAACTGTTAAAGTAAAATCTAGAAGAGGGGAAATTGAAATTCCTGCAAGAGTGACACCAGACATTATGGAAGGAGAAGTAAATATTCCAATGCACTTCTTTGAATGTGCTGCTAACTATTTAACAACAGGTAGAGAATTAGATCCTAAATCTAAAATGGCAGAATTAAAAGTCTGTGCAGTTTCTGTTGAAAAAATGGAGTGATTTCAATGTCAGTAAAAGTAAATGATATGTGTTATATGTGGTCTGCTGATGATGACATAGCTAGCAAAGGGGAATATGGTGGAGCTGTAACTACACTAATGAAATACATGCTTGAAAAAGGTATTGTTGATGCAGTATTAGCTGTTGAAGAAGGTGTAGATTTATATGATGCTGTTCCTACATTAATAACTGATCCTAACGATATAGAAAAATCTGCAGGTTCTCTCCATTGTGGTACAGTTAACTTAGCTAAAGTTGTTGAAAGATATTTAGATGGTTTAAAAGATATAAAAGTTGCTGTAACATGTAAACCATGTGATGCAATGACTTTAAGAGAACTTATTAAGAAGGGAAGAGTTATAGAAGATAATTTAATCATGGTTGGTGTAAATTGTGGAGGAACAATGCCTCCAAATAAAACTAGAATCATGATTGATGAAATTTTTGAATTAAACCCTGATGATGTAGTTAAAGAAGAAATTGCAAAAGGTAAATTAATCATTGAAACCAAAAATGATGAAAAAGAAATAAGTATTGATGAACTTGAAGAAAATGGCTGGGGTCGAAGAACTAATTGTCAAAGATGTGACGTAAATATACCTCAAATGGCAGATATGGCTCTTGGAAACTGGGGAGTTATAGGTCCATTAGCTGGAAAAGCTACTTTTGTAGAAGTGTTTTCCCAAAAAGGTGCAGATGTTCTCGATAAAGCTATTTCTGAAGGTGTTGTTAAAACTGAAGAACCTAATCCTAAAGGCATTGAAATCAGAGAAAAAATCAACCAATCCATGCTAAATATAGCTGATAAAGCTAAAGATAGAGATTATGGTGATCTTGAAGGAGATATTTTGTCTGTTTTCGCTGAATTCCAAGATGAATTTTCTAGATGTATGAAATGTTTCGGCTGTCGTGAAGCTTGTCCTATCTGTTACTGTGATGATTGTATTTTGGAAACAAGAGGGCCTGATTGGATAACTAAAGGTTTAATTCCAGCTGCACCATCATTCCATTTAGGAAGATTAGTACACATGGCTGATTCCTGTACAAATTGTGGACAATGTGAAGAAGTTTGTCCTTCTGAAATTCCTGTTGCTCAGTTTTGGGATGCAATTAATAGCAAAATCAAAGCTATTTATGGTTATAATACTGGAATTGAAGATGATTCTGTACTTTCTCCATTGTCAGACTATCCAGATAAAGGATTAAGAGATTAAATCTCCGTAAATTATGAATGAATTGTAAAGAATATAGCTGTGATATTTTTATATTATTTAAAAAGTTTAATAATTAAAAATATTACTTAGCTATTTCTTATTATTTTAACTATATTGGGATATATCTTTTTAGTTAAATAGTGATTCAAAATAATGGATTATTTATTCTTATAAAAAATTCTTATAAAAAATAAATTTTTAATTTTTAAGTTTTTTCATTTTTATAGGAAGAAAATAAAATAGAGATTTCACTTTTAAAATTTCACCCAAATGAATACCTCTTTAAATGATATCCTAAATCGCTCATCTGATTAAAACCATATTCATAATGAGGGGGTATATATAATATCTCAATTTTATTTTTCTTCTTTTTTCTTTTATAATCATTATAAAAATTATTATGCGTTGATTGATTAGTATTAACATGATAATGTTAGATATGGGATAAAATAAATTCATTTTCAACGTTTTTAATCAAAAAATTAATATTGATGAAAAATAAATAGATAATAAGATAAACTTTTTAAATTAAATTATAAACTAATAAATATAAAATAATATTATTATTATTATAAATTATTAATTAGATATTATATCGATTAAAACATAATATTATTAAATTATAATATAATTCTTTATTAATTATAATATTTTATTATAATATATAATATAAAATTTTAAAACTAATAATCTAAAATAAATATAAATTGTTATAATATAAATTGTTATATTATTTATATTATTTAGAATAATTATAAATTTAAAATAATTATAAATTAAAGTTATTAATACAAATATAATGTATTAAATAAGATTATCCTGATTATTTATAAAATTATTCTAATAAGTAAATTAATGGAAGTGCTATTATTAAAATAATTTCCGTTGTAGGTAAAAAAGATACTGGTAAAACATCTCTAACTGTCAAAATTATAGAAGAACTAAGAAAAAGAGATTTAAAAGTAGCTAGTATTAAACATTCTCATCACATGCTTGAAATGGATAGAGAAAACACTGATACTTGGAAACATAAAGAAGCAGGTTCTGAAACTGTAGTTGGTATTGGTAGTCGGACTTTTTTCAATATAGCTAAAGATTTACCATTAGAAAGAATACTTTTTTTAATAAAGATAATTGATGAACCTGATTTTGTTGTAATTGAAGGTTTTAAAAATTATAGTTATCCAAAAATATCAACATCAAAAGAAATTGTTGATGATTTTACTTTAAGAAATATTGATGCATTAAATATAAAAGATGAAGAAATACCAGAACTTGTTGATTTCATTGAAAAACATAGTTATGATATTATTGATACTCTTTACACTAATAATTGTGGTTTAAATAATGGTGAAGCTATTGGAAAAGCTATTATCAATCAAGAAAATCTTGATATAGATGATCTTGATGATATCGATGTACATTTATCAATCAATGAGAAAGTTATTGGTTTAAATTCTTTTGTAAATATTTTCATGAAAAATAGTATTATTGGAATGTTAAAATCACTAAAAACTGAAGAATATGGAATTAAAGATCTCGAAAAAATAGAAATTGTGATTAATAATGGAAACAAAGAATAATATAGGGGAAAACATATCTCCTTTTATGGAAGATAATATTGATAAAGATCCTTCTTTTGATAAAGGAAAAAATAGGGTAAATAATCTAAATAATAATTTAGAAAACCAAGTAGAAACCCCGACAGAAACCTCGACAGAAACTCTGGTAGAAACCCTGGTACAAAATAAAGTGGAAGATAAGTATAATCGACCAATTTTTTCTCTTCGTCTTTCTATAACTAATAGATGTAATATAAATTGTTTATATTGTCATCATGATGGTATGATGCCTTCTGATAAAGAAATGACTCCTGATGAGATTTTTCAAATTTTAAAAGTAGCTAAATCTTTAGGTATCAAAAAAATAAGGTTTTCTGGTGGAGAACCTCTTATTAGGAAAGATATTGTTGAAATTGTCGAAAAAACAGCTTCCTTAGATTTTAAAGATATTTCAATAACTACAAATGGAATTTTATTAGATAAATATGCTGAAGATTTGTTTAATGCAGGATTAAACAGAGTCAATATTAGTTTTGATACATTAAATCCAGATACTTACAAAAAAATTACATCAAAAAGCTATCTTAAAGAAGCAAAAAAAGGAGTATTAAAAGCTGTTGAAGTTGGTTTAAATCCAGTTAAATTAAACATGGTCATCATGAAAGGAATAAACGATGATGAAGTAATGGAAATGTTTGATTTTGCAAAAGAAAATGGAATTGTTCTTCAATTAATTGAGTTAATGAAATCCGAAAATTGTGATGATAATGCTTTTAGTGAGGAATATCATTTTGATATGGGACCATTAGAAAAAGATTTGGAGAATATGGCTGAAAAGATCAAAACTCGTAAGTTTATGCAAGACAGAAAAAAATATTTCATTGATGATGGTGAAATTGAAGTTGTTAGACCAATGGATAACACTAAATTTTGTGAAAATTGTACTAGGCTCAGAATAACTCCAGAAGGAAAAATTAAACCATGTTTACTTAGAAATGACAATCTTATTGATATAATTGGTCCAATAAGAGAGGGTATTTCGCAAGATAAACTTAAATCTATATTTTTACAAGGTATCAATAATAGAGAACCTTATTATACTAATGAAAATCATTAATGAATCTAATCTTAAAGATTCAATAAAATAATATTTAATTTTATAATTTAATTATTAATAATTATTTAATTTTATAATTATTATTTTAAAAATAATTTTAAAAATAATTTATATTTAAATATTTAATTATTTAATTTTATAATTTTAATAATTTTTTAAAAATTAATAAGATTTTCACATTTTTCTCATTTTTTCTCATTTTTTCCAATAATTTTAGTATGATTTTTTCATAATATTTACATAATATTTTTGTTATTTTCATCATATTTTCATTATATTTTTTCATAATTTTTTATAATTTTTTCATTTTATTTTTTCATTTTTTTGTAATGATTTTTATTCATTTTTTTAAATTTTATTTATAAATAAATTTATTAAAAAATAGTTTTGGATCTCCTAATTTTTAAGTATTTTCACCATATTTTTCTATTTTTTGAAAATCGTTATATTCTGTTTACAACGATTTTATATTTATATTTTTTTAATTAATCTATTTTTATCATTTATTTTATTAATTTTATTATTATTTGATACTAATTGCTCTTTAAATCATTTTTTATTTGTTTTTAAAATTCATTAGATGTGTGTATACTACACTCTAATATATAAGTATTTCTATATTCTTCTAGTAGGTATCTTTATATTAATAAGAATCAAATGTGTATATAATACACATGGTGAAAGAACATGCCAACTCATATAGCTTCTGGTCTTAAATACTTAGCTGCAATCGAACTTAAAAAAAAAGGTTTCAATCAGCAAATGATTGCAGATGAGCTGGATATTGACCGCTCTACTGTTTCTCACTACCTTAATGGTAGAAATTTATCTTGGAATTCAATTGATGTAGCTAAGACTATAACAAACATGTGTCCAAAAGATTTTTTGATATTGACACAAACTTTATTTAAAGACGAGCGAAAAACCCGTAAAATTGTATCAATTTGTAAAAACGGGGATTATCGTACAGAAGTTGCAGATTCATGTATTGGATGTGGATTGTGTGTAGATTTGTGCTTAATGAAGGCAGTTAGTTTAGACTCCTTGAAAGCTCACATAAACTCCATTTGCTGTTGTGGATGCCTTCTTTGTCAAGAAGGATGCCCAACAAATTCTATAAAAATATTGGAGGTAAATAATGATCGCGAATACGAAAGAAGTTAAAGATGAAGGCTTTGACATTAAAAGATCAGCAGAAGAAATAAGAAATTTGTCTTTCAAAGATCATATTTGTATTGGTTGTGGAATATGTGAATCCACTTGCCCAGTAGATGCTATTAAAGTAGCAGATATGGGACCTATCGTAAGAGAGGAAATAGACCAATCTAAAATAGATATAGATGAAGATAAATGTGTTCTCTGTGGTATGTGCAGTGGATTATGTCCTGTAAATGCATTAGAATTCACTATCGATAACGAACCTATTTCTGAAATTGCTTCATATCCTCATTATGTCGCATCTGCCGAAATAGATGATGATACTTGTATTTATTGTCAAAGATGTGAAATTGCATGTCCTAGAGAAGCTATTACTATAGCTAGATCTTTACCAGAAAGATCAAACTTAGTAACTGGTGAGATTGAAGTGGATGAAGATGTTTGTATCCACTGTGGAATATGTGATGAAATGTGCCCAGCTGATGCTATTGATGTTGATAGAACCCCTGGTGCAGAAAGTATTGAAATTAACAAAGATAAGTGTGTCTACTGTTTAATTTGTAAGAAATCATGTCCTGTAAATGCAATTAAAGCAGCTTGTAGAAGTTGTTCTTACGGAGAATATGATATTAATCCAGAAGATGCAATCACTACTGGAAGTTCATTTATTGATGATGAAACTTGTGTAAAATGTGGTTGGTGTGAAGAAATTTGTCCTGTTGATGCAGCTAAAGTTAAAAAACAATATAAAGGCACTTTAGAAGTAGATGAAGACAAATGTACTGTTTGTGGAACTTGTATTGATGTATGTCCTTGTGATGTTTTATCATTCCCTGAGTCTCCTGGACCAGCTACAATAATTGAAAATATTAATGTAGATGAACAATTTTGTATACACTGTGGTGCATGTGAAAGAGCATGTCCTGTAGATGCTATTGATGTTAAAATTACTGATGTTGATTACACTCCAACAAAATCTAAATCTTGGATTGATAAGTTTGAGGCTCTAAAAGAATAATGGCTAGAAACTAGCTAAATTAATTATGGTGATTATATGGAACTTAAAGTAAATCAAGATAACTGCCTTGGATGTGGTGTATGTGTAGTGGCATGCCCAGTAAATGTTTCAATCAGTCCAGAAGTATCTGGTGGACATGGATCTAGGACAGAAGAAGTAATAATGATGGTCGAAAATGGCGTCATCAAACTTTTCAGTGATGATAAGTGTACAAAATGTGGAACATGTCAAATGTTCTGTCCTGTAGACGCCATATTTTTAGAATAGGGGTGTTAGTTTATGACATATATTGACAAACCAAGTGTTCCTAATGTAGTTAAATATGACGAACCTATGGCAACTAAAAGAGATAAATTAGAAGTCATGTTAAACACAGGATCTGATATTTACCAAGGTGCATGTAAAAAGAGAGGTTCTACATTAAAAGACGAATATCGTCATGTTGCAGGAACTGCTTACATGGATCCAAGAGATATGGCAAGATTAGGTGTTAAAAATTGGGATACTGCTTTAGTAAAAACTGATTGGGGAGAAGTTGTAGTATTTACTGCACACTCAAGAGATGCTCCTCATGAAGGTCAAATTTTCATTTGTAAAGGGCCTTGGGCAAATGTTGTAGTAAGTCCAGAAACTTACTGTTGTTGTGATCCTACTTACAAAGGAATTGATGCAACCATTGAAAAAACTGATAAAGAACCACTTCTTATGGCAGATTTAATGGCAGCAGTTTATATGAAATATGATAATGATGCTGAAAAAACTGTTAATAGGTTAACTGAAAAGAGAATTAATGTAGGTATAACCAAACCAGAAGAATGATAGGAGATGTAAATATGGCATATGAAGAACCAATTACAGACTATGATGAAATAGTTGAAAATTGTACTTGTGCTTTCTGTGGTTGTAATTGTGATGATTTAACCTACTTAGTTAAAGATGGTCATGTTGTTGGTGTAAGACATGCATGCCGTCTAGGTGCAAGTAAAGTTATGGAAGATATGGACCAAAGATTAATGGTTCCAATGATTCGTAATGAAGAAGGAGAACTTGTTGAAACTGACTGGGAAACTGCTTTAGATAAAGCTGCAGAACTTATTGCTGGTGCTGTAAGGCCTGTATTCTATGGATGGAGTGAAACTTCAATTGAAACCATGAAACATGGTATTAAATTAGGAGAACTCGTAGGTGCAGTTTTAGATAACCAAGCTACTATTTGTCACGGACCTTCTCTTCAAGCTGTTCAAAACGCAGGATATCCTGTTAACACATTAGGAGAAGTTAAAAATAGGGCGGACATGATTGTTTACTCTGGAAACAATGCAATGAATTCTCACCCAAGACATATGGGAAGATATTCTGCATTCCCAAGAGGATACTTCAGAAAAAGAGGAAGATTTGACAAGACTATTGTAACTATGGATCCTAGATATACAGATACTGCAAAAATGTCTGATATATGGGTAGGATTTGAACAAAATGGAGATTATGAATTTTATAATGCTATGAGAGCTGTTTTAAGAGGTAAAAAGCTTAAAAAAGATGTCATTTCTGGAATTCCTAAAGAAGACATCGAAGAACTTGTTGAAGCTATGAAAACAACTCAATATGGTTGTCTTTTCTTCGGCTTAGGCTTAACTCATACTTTATCTAAACAAAGAAACATTGATATAGCTATTAATTTAATTCAAGATTTAAATAAATTCACTAAATGGAATCTTGTACCTATGAGAGGACACTTTAATGTTAATGGATTTAATATTTTCATGGCATTTGAAATGGGATTCCCATACGGTGTTGACTTCTCAAGAGGTTATCCAAGATACATGAATGGTGAAACTAACACTATTGATTTATTAACAAGAGAAGAACCTGATGTATTTATGGTAATAGCTGCTGATCCTGGAGCTCACTTCCCTGGAGGAGCAAATAGGCATTTAGCCAATATTCCTGTTATTCAAATCGATATTCATTGGGGACCTTCTACTGAACTTGCAGATATTGTACTCCCAGGTTCATTTATTGGTGTAGAAGCTGCTGGAACCAGTTATAGAATGGATGGTGTTCCAATCTACATGAAAAAGGCTATTGATAAACCTGAAACTTGTAGGGACGATGAATGGATTGTTAGAGAACTTCACGAAAGAGTTCAGAAAATTAAAGGCGAAAAAATAGCTGGTAAATAAATAGGTGATCTAATGGAATACATAATTAAAAATGGTATTGTTTACGATCCTACTAATGAAATAGATGGGGAAAAGAAAGACGTAATGTTTAAAGATGGTAAAATCGTTGACAACGTCTCTTCTGATGCTAAAGTATTAGATGCAACTGATAAAGTTGTAATGGCTGCTGGTGTTGATCCTCATTCCCACATTGCTGGGCCGAAATTAGTTGTAGGAAGATTATACAGACCAGAAGATTCAAGAAAAGGAGTAAAACCTAAAACTGCTGCTACTCGTGCAGAAACTGGATTCTCTATACCAAGTTGTCCTGCAACTGGTTACAGATATTCAAGAATGGGTTATGGAACTGTTGTTGAAGCAGCTATGCCTCCTTTAGAAGCAAAACACACTCATGAAGAAATAACAGCTATTCCTAATCTTGATATTCCGGCTTTACCATTATTTGGTAACAACTGGTTTGTATTAGAATATGCAAAAGAAAAAAATATTGATGATTTGGCTGCTTTTATTTCTCAGTGGTTAAAACTCACTAGAGGGTATGGTGTTAAAATTGTAAACCCTGGTGGTAGTGAAGCTTGGGGTTGGGGAATGAATGTACATGGTATAGATGATCCTGTTCCTTATTGGGATGTAACTTCTCGTGAAGTTATTCATGCTTTAGCTGAAGCTAATGAGAAATTAGGACTTCCTCATTCAATACACCTTCACCCAAATGATTTGGGGCACCCTGGTAACTATGAAACTACTGTTGGAACTATGGATGTTATTAAAGACATCTCTAAAAACTCTCCTGTAAGAAATCAAACTGTTCACATGACTCACATCCAATATCATTCTTATGCGGGAACTAATTGGAGAGATTTCGAGTCTGGTGTAGAAGACGTTGCTAAATTCATTAACAGTAATGATTATGTTACTTGTGATGTTGGTCAAATCACTTTAGACGAAACCACAACAATGACTGCAGATGCTCCTATGGAATTCGATCTTCATCAATTAAATGGTCTTAAATGGGCTAATAAAGATATTGAACTCGAAACTGCAGCAGGTATTGTTCCTTTCATTTATTCTGGAAGAAACAGTGTACACTCTGTGCAATGGGCTATTGGTCTTGAAATGTTCTTAATGGTAAACAACCCATGGCAAATCATGTTAACCACTGACAGTCCTAATGCAGGTCCTTTCATAAGATATCCTAGAGTTATATCCTGGTTAATGAGTAACAAACGTAGAATGGAAATGATTGAAAACGGAGAAGTTCATAAGGCTGTAGGAAGAAAATCTTCCCTTGCAACACTTGATCGTGAATATGATTTCAATGAAATTGCTACTATTTCAAGAGCTGCTCCTGCAAAAGCTTATGGGTTCACTGATAGAGGTCACTTAGGGGCTGGAGCTAGAGCAGATATTGCAGTATATGATATCAATCCTAATGAAATCGATCCATCTAATGAATATGAAGCTATTGAACGTGCATTTGGTAATGCCGCACTAACAATTAAAGATGGACAAATCATAGTTCAAGATGGTGAAATTGTTTCTACTAAAGAAAGTCAAACCATATGGACAAATGTTCAAGGTATTGAAGAGCAAGAAAATGCACTTATGGAAAAAATTATGCCTGTATTTAACAAATATTACACTGTTAAATTTGAAAACTATCCAGTACATGATCATTATGTACATAACCCTATCAGGGTCGATATTCAAGCAGGTAAATAGGTATTAGAGGTGTTTAATTTGAAAACTATAACTTTTAATCAAAAGAAAACTTCTCCAATAGCACTTGAATTTGATGAATTGATTCCTGATACAATTTATGGATGGGAAAAATCAGATTTTGATAAGTATATGGTACCTATTGGAAATTCAAAATTCCCACTTTCTGACTACTTTGATGTAGAAGTAGAAGGTGAAGCTGAAGATGCTGCTCAAGTTAAAATGATTCTTAATGGAGATTTAGGAAGAGTTAAATATATTGGTAGCAAAATGACTGACGGTCAAATCATTGCTAATAGTAGTGTAGATCTTCACTGTGGTGCTGAAATGGCTGGAGGTAGTATTACTGTTAATGGTGATGCTGAAAGTTATGCAGGACGTGAAATGACTGGTGGAGAATTAGAAATCCTAGGTAATGTAAAAGAATTTTGTGGTGCTTCTTACATCGGTGATTGGAGAGGTATGACTGGTGGATCTATTATTATCCATGGTAATGCTGGAAAACAATTAGGTGAATGTTTGACTGGTGGAGAAATACATGTCAAAGGCGACTGTGATATTCTCGCCGGTATTCACATGAATAAAGGGCTTATCCAAATTGATGGTGATGTAACTAGATGGCCGGGTGGTCAAATGCAAAATGGGGATATTGTTATCAATGGAACTCTATCAAGAACTCTTGAAGGTTTTAATCAAGAAGAAATTGTTAGTGATCCTACCATTGCAGGAAAATCTTTCCCTGGTAAATACATCAAATTCACTGGTGATATAGCAAGAAATGGAAAAGGAAATCTTTGGTTAGCTGCAGAAAAAAATAGATATTTAATCTACTAACCAATTAATTTTTTCTTTTTCTTTTTTATTTTTTCTTTCTATTTTTATTTTTAGAATCTTTATATTGTAATCTTAATAAAATAATTTTACTTAAAACAGCTAAATATTTTTTAATAATCTTTAATACTCTTTAATATCTTTTTGAATTATTAAATATTATAAAATTAAACATTTTAAATTAAAAATATTATATGCTAATTATTGAAATTATTTTATTAACATTATTATGCTAAAAATTATAATAAAAATTTTGAATAATTATAAGAAAATATAATATTATATTAAAGATATATTATGTAATACATTAAAAAATTATATTAAAAAATCTATTAAAAAATTATATTAAGAAATTATATTAGAAAAATATAAGAAATTATATTAGAGAATTTATATTAAAAATCTATTAAAGAATTATTTTAAAAAAGAATTATATTGAAAATTACTTAATTTATATTTAATTCTATCTAATTATATTAATCATATTATTATATTTAATTTAAAAAGTGATATCTATGAAAGAAGAAATTGTTTTAAAGCCAGATGAAGCTTTAGAATATGTTAAATCTAATGTAAAGAAAGAAGACATTTTAGAATTGTCTTACAATAGAGTATTTGCACCAGGAGAAGTTCTTGATGTTATGGTTGAAAAAGAATTTGAGGAAGAGGAAGTAATAATTTCTTTGCATTTAAATGGAGATCTTGTTAATGATGTTGTTAGAGTTAATTTAAATAATATTAAAGATGATTTACTTGAAATAGGTCATATTACTGATGAAAAAGAAACTATAATTGTTATCGAAGATTAAAGCTATATAGAAATATTTGGTGAGATAATGAATACTAAAGAACTAGAAATGGATTGTGATGAAACTTTAGAGTATATTAAAAAGAATGTTAATGTTTATGATATATTAGAACTTTCCTATAATAGGGTCTTCACTCCTGGAGAAGTTTTAAATGTTGACACATCTGAATATGATGGTAAAGAAGGTTTAAAAGTAGTTATTCATGTATCTGAAGAAACTTTTACTTCTACTGTTGAGGTTGATCTTGAAGAGGTTAAAGATGAATTAATTGAAGTAATTCATATTCCTAAAAATAATAGTGAAAAAATAGTTATATTAGTGGATAGGTGTGCTTAAAATCGATTTTTTTGAATCGATAAAATTATAGTTGTTTAAATCAATATTTAAGATATATTTTATTTATATTTGTTTCTTATTCTATTATTTTATTTATTTATTTTTATTCATTTTTATTCTAATATTTTTATTCATTTACTTTTATTATTTTCAGTTTTTTAATTATTTTTTTAATAATTAGTAATTTATATTGTAAATGTATCAGAGAGATTTATAGCTATTCAATCTTCAGTAGATTTATAGCTATCTAATATATTAACATTCAATGATTTGAAACTCATATAAATTTCTTTTTCTATTTCTACTTCGAGGAATTCTGCAGAACTTTTTGTCAAAAGACCTTTGAAGATATTTCCATTTACATCAACATTAATTAGTGTTGTAGGTCCAGATTCTATAACTTCTATAATTGTTCCTTTCAGCTGATTTCTTGCTGAAGATTCAAATTTTTCATTAGAAAATATAATACTCTCTGGACGAATAGCTATTAATATTTTATCATTTTTATTTTTGTCTATTTTTTGTACACATTCGGTATCTGCACTTGTAATTTGGATACCATTATTTAATTCTATTATAGCTCTTTCAGAATCAATTTCAATGATTTTTCCTTCAAATATATTTTGAACTCCAACAAAATCTGCAACAAAATCACTTTTTGGTCGTGAAAATACATCATGTATGTTTGATAGCTGATGGATCTTTCCATCTTTCATAACACCTACTCTATCTGCTAAGTTCCAAATATCATTAAAATTATGAGTAACATGAAGAACAGTTGTTTTATAGTCTCGAACTATTTTTTTAATCAAAACTGTTAATTTTTTTTGTGTTGTAATGTCAAGTGCACTAAAAGGTTCATCCATAAGAATTATTTTTGGATCTACAATGAGTGTTCTTGCTAGTGAAGTTCGTTGTGCTTCTCCTCCACTTAATGTAGCTATATCACGATGAAGGATATGGTCTATTTTCATTTTTTTTGCAATTTTAACTATTTTTTCATGAATTTCTTCTTCTGAAAACTTTTTTCTAGCACCATAAGCGATATTTTCATAAACATCCATATTTGGAAATAAGATATTATCTTGATATACTATTCCAATACCTCGATTTTCTGGTTGAACATTATTCATTATTTTCCCATGTAATTTTATAATTCCTTTATCTGGGGAATAAAATCCAATTATTGTTTCTAATAAAACAGATTTTCCACTTCCTGTAGGCCCAATTAAAGTAACATATTCTCCTTCATTAACATCAAGGTTTATATTTTTCAGTTGGAATTCTCCTAAATCAACAGATAAATCTTCAATCTCTAAATACATAAAATCACAAATTTATATTAAATGTATATAATTAATCAATAATAGTAGCGATACTATCGAATCAATACTAGTTAAATATTCATAATTATCAAATATATATTAATTGTTTATATAATTGTTATATATGGTGTTCTTGAGCATATCTTTCCATCACAGCTATTGTTATAAATGAAATAACCACTAAAAGTATTCCTGCTGTAATTGCCATATCTATATCTCCTGTAGATAAATTAAGGTACATTGAAACAGCTAAAGTCTCTGTTTTCATTAAGATACCTCCTCCTACAAAGAGTACTGATGCAAATGTTCCTATACAACGGGCTAATGATATTATTCCACTAGCAAAAAGACCGTTTTTAGCCATTGGAAGAGTAACATTTACAAATGTAGATATTTCATTATATCCAAGACTACGAGAAACAAATTCATATCGAGGATCTATATAGTTAAAAGTAGAATATAATGTTCTAACTGCATAGGGCAATGCTACAAAAAATTGTGCTATTATTATTCCTCCACT